>JAESTN010000046.1 GCA_016763595.1 Flavobacteriaceae bacterium
CGATTCTTTAAAATTTCCTTTAACAATATTCCGAATTGCAGAAATGTCAAACTGATAATTTTTTTCTGTTTGTAAGTTCTCACACGGGCCTTTACAGTTTCCTAAATGATATTCTAAGCACACTTTGTACCTCCCGGCATCAATTTTTTCTGTATGTAAATCGTAGGTACAGGTTCTTAATGTATAGACTTCTTTTATTAAGTCTAATAATGCCTTTGCAGTTCTAACAGATGTATAAGGACCAAAATATTCAGAGCCATCTTTAAGTACGGTTCTTGTTAAAAATATTCTAGGAAAACGTTCTTTCTTTATACAAATCCAAGGATAGGTTTTGTCATCCTTTAGCATTACATTGTACCTAGGTTGGTACTTTTTAATGAGATTATTCTCTAACAATAAGGCATCTGTTTCTGTAGTAACAACAATGTGTTTTATACTAACAATTTTTTGAACCAACACCCTTGTTTTTCCATTTTCGTGGGTTTTGGTAAAATACGACGCCACTCGTTTTTTTAAATTTTTTGCCTTGCCCACATAAATAATCACATCGTTGGCATCATAATACTGATACACTCCTGGCGAGCTGGGCAATATTTGAATTTGAATTTCTAAGGCTGTAGGCATGGAACGAAAATACTATTTTTAGTTTTCCTTTGTCAACCTATTCTTAAAATAATTACTACATTTAAAACTTATTTAAAAAACAACACGAATTATTATGGCAAAAAAGAACACAGTTAGTTTAAAAACAGCTCAAAAATGGATTAAGGAATGGAGAGATTTAGAATCTTCTTACAACAAATACCATCGCATCAAAGCTTTTAACATTCCTCTAATTGACCTACAAGAAGTTTTAAAAGAAAAAGGCATTGCAAATGTACGGGCGTATCTTGGTGTTGCTAAATTTGAAAACCACGACACGAATCCACCGGAATTTCTATATGAGGAGAAATTACTAATTGTGGGTGTAGATAAAAACAACAAAGACATGATTTCTGTAATTAAAGCCCCTGATGGATTAACTGATGGTGAAGGAGATGATATTTATGATTTAACAAGTCCTTGCCCAGATTTATGTGACCCAGAGAGCCCGTTAAATGATTAAAAGATAGTTTATGAGTTTAATTAACATACTTATAAACTTAGGTAATTTTGCTTTAGCTATAAACGCTATATGTTATTTTAAAAGCTATCGTAAAAACTCGGTAGCTTTTCGTGTTTTTACTTTTTATCTTTTATTCAGTGTAATCATTCAGGGGGTATATTTTATTCTTTACACACTAAAAATCGAAAACCTATTTATATCTCACTATTATTTTATTGGCCAGTTTATTTTATTAAGTTTATTTTTTCAAAAAACACTTAACACCACTCTTAAAAAAAAATTAATTTCAATTACATTATTGATTGTTTTAATTTCTTTAACTTTTTATTACTTTATCTTCCCCTTAGAATATTATAAGTTTAATATTTTTGAGATAATCATAACTTCAACACCTCTAATGGTCTATTGCTTTTTGTTTTTTATTCAACGTATTGAAGGCAAAAACAATAATTTTAATTATTTAATATCTGGCTTTTTTATTTACCTACTATGTAGTACCTTATTGTTTACCACCGGAAATATTACTTCAGATATAAAAAAAGTAATCTGGTATACTAATGTTATTCTATACATCGTTTACCAAGTGTTAATCTTTGTAGAGTGGTACAAGAATTTTAGAAAACCCCAAATACCACAGGTAGAGCCTCATGATTAAAGAGTTCATTACAAACACAAGCTCCATCCTATTAGTTCTTAATTTCATTTGTTATTTTAGTAAACACAAGCGCTATCCATTAGCTTTAAAAACATTTACCTTGTATTTGTTTTTAATGACCCTAATTCAATTGAGTTCTGACCTAATGGCTATTTATAAAATGAATAATATTTTCTTTGCGCATTACTATTTTATTGGTCAGTTTATTTTGTTGAGTTTATTTTTTAAACAGCTTCTTAAAAACACATTTCAAAAAAAAGCAATCACTTTTGTGCTATTCATCGTTTTAATTGCATTAGGTATTTATTACCTACTATACCCATCCAACTATTACAATTTCAACATCTTTGAGACAATCATCACGTCTATTCCATTACTCGTGTATTCTTTTTTCTTTTTTATTCAAAAAATAGAAGACCCTGATAAAAAATACATCTACATCGTTTCTGGTTTTTTCTTATACCTATTATGCAGCACCTTACTATTTACTGCTGGAAATATCAAAGCAGATATTATAAAATTTATCTGGCATACAAATGTTATTTTACACATCGTTTACCAATTATTAATCTTTGTAGAATGGTACAACCATTTTAGAAAGAAAGAGGTGGTTGGCATTATGGATGAAGAAGAAAAGAAGCTATAACGTCATTTCGACAAAGTGACGTAGGAGTGACGAGTAATCTCATGAATTGAAACTATAAACACAATTCTAACTAAAGACAGGCAGATTTCTCAATCGCACCTCATTTTACTGAAATAAATTCAGCACATGCGAAATGATAGGCTGTTTTCTCAATCACATGAAAACCCACTTAATGCACTACTAAAAAAAAGCAAAAAACACTATAATTTCAGAGCCCATAAGCTCCTTTCTTTTTATTTCCGTATCTTAGAATCACGATTCCAATAAAAAACAGCATTAAAAAGCATTCTTTATTGTGTAACATATACGCCCCCAGATATGAGTTCTTATGATCTGCTTGCCAATTTTGGACATTTATTATTAATCATAAATTGTATTCTTTTTTTAAAAAGCTATCGAAACTATTCTACAGCTTTTAAAATATTTGCTTTTTACTTAGCAACCATTCTTTTCATACAATTAACTTCAAAGTATCTCAGATCCTATAAAATTCCAAACTTATACCTATCTCATTATTATTTTATTGGGCAGTTTCTTTTTTTAAGCTTTTTTTTCAAACAACTTTTGCAGCATGCTTTTTACAAAAAAATGATCACTTTTGTGCTCATTATCGTGCTAAGCATGCTGGCAATATATTACAGTTTATATCCTTCTGCCTATTACAGTTTTAGTATTTTTGAAATTGTGATTACCTCCGTTCCACTAATCCTTTATAGCCTTCTTTTTTTCATTCAAAAAATAGCAAATGGAAACAATAAATTCAACTATATTGTGTCCGGATTTTTTTTATACATTTTGTGCAGTACTTTATTATTTACAGCCGGAAACATTGAAGCAGACATCAAAAGAATTGTGTGGTATACCAATGTATGCCTATACATCGTATACCAACTCTTAACTTTTACGGAATGGTATACACACTTTAGAAAAAGCGCAACTCCTTCTTAATTCATGGGCCTTTTCAAAAACCCATTAACATTTTTTATAACATAATTTACCCATATAAAAAATAGGTATAAATACCTGTTTTTTAGTCTTTTAGCGACAATTTAACAGAAAAAGTGTACATTTAAAGTATTATGACATCAGACAACACCATAAATCCTTTTTACTACATCTATACAAATCATGTACATGAAGATTCTTTGTTGCGAAGTCACTATCCGCTTCCCTTATAATTGCCTCATTTTATATCCCGATAAATAGGCATAACGAAGCAACCCACCTTACTTTATTAGAATTACTTTTTCCATTAATAGGTACTTACATCAGGTAAAGAACTATTACATGGGCAGGATATTTAGTATTCATTTTTAAAGCTCCCTCGGCATGAAAACAAACAAATTAGTACCCATTTTATTTGCAGCTATCTTGATTTTAGCCTGCACAAATGACCAATTTTCTGAAACAGAAAACAACATCCCAGTAACACTTCAAAAAAACTGGAATCAAACGGAATTAACCGCTGCTTTTTACAACAATCAATCAATGCTTTCACACCATCATATTGATGCTGAAAAACTGCGGAGTATAAGCCTACAAAATTCTGTAATAAAATTCCGCTTTACCCTAGGTCTCAATAGCAATCAAGAATTGGAAATTGACATTGCGGGCATTGACCAAAAAGGGGCAATTGTTAGCTCTTTTACAAGTATCTTAAACACAGATAACAACAATAAGAACAGCATAAATGAGCTGCAATATAGCACCTATACATATAGAGAGTTGTCTAATGCTACTACGCATTTATTACCTTATAAAACAGCTTACACCTATATTAACAAATGGGAAAATGCAATTCAAAAGCAACAGATTGAAAAGCTAATATCCTATGAAGGTGAACGTATTCGGTATTACAGTCTCCCAAAACAAATTGTTGTAGATATGACTGCCTCTAAAAATGTAAGCGCAATTGCCTTGTTTTTAGGCATCAATTCTAATAACAAACTAACCCCCGTCTTTATTCAAAAAACCCACAACGGTAGTTTGCTTATAAAAAAAGAAAACTACTATTTAGCGACCTTAAATAATGAAGGAGAACCCGGTACTTTAGAAGGTAATATATATGACTTCACAGAAGCGTGCCCAGATCTGTGTGATTGATAAAAAAGCAATGCTATAAAAGCAAATAAGTTTATGTAGAAGTCCCCAATAATAACAACCTTGAGTTTTCGTTAAGGTTTAAGGTTGTTATTATTATATAATCATCAATTTTACTCCAAAAAGGGGTCTTCGAATCAAAAAAAACACAGGTAGAAGTACCTGATTTCCTTTTTTTTTTAAACAACAGCTAGCAATTCCAATCTATTTTTAATTATCTTCGTTTTAGATCAACCAAACCAACTAAATGGAAGAATTATTTTCAAAGGACAACCAAGTAATAACCATCGTTATCATTGGCGTTATTTTGCTCTTATTAATGGCCGTTTCATTACTCTTATTTTTCTTTTTTTCACGTAAAAAAATTATTGAAAAAGAGCTAGAAAAAAAGTCTGCAGAAATTGAACATCAAAAAGAATTAATTCATGCCACTATTCTTACTCAAGAAATTGAAAGAAAGCGTATAGCCCAGGATTTACATGACGACATCAGCTCTAAACTAAATGTAATTCACCTTAATTCTAATCTATTATTAGAAGGAGATTTATCAAAAAAAGAATATTTAGAAGTCAATAACAGCATTATTGACATCACCAATAGAGCGTTACAAAGTGCGCGTAAAATTGCCCATGATTTATTGCCTCCAATACTCGAAAAATTTGGACTACAATCTGCTATTGAAGAATTGGCAGATGATTTCAATACCAGTAAAAAAACACTCATTTCTTACACCTTAAAATACCATAAAAACTACTTAAATAAAACCCAAGAATTGCATCTTTTTAGGGTTTTACAAGAACTCATCAATAATTCTATAAGGCATGGTAAAGCAAAAAATATTAACTTAGTCCTTGAAATAGACAACTCCAAATTACATTTTAAGTATTCGGATGATGGTATTGGTTTTGATTTAAAACGTTCGAAATTTCAAAAAGGCTTAGGAATGAAAAATATAGAAAGTAGAGTTGAATTATTAAACGGAACGTTAAAAATTAAGAGTACAGTTAAAAGTGGAGCAACGTTTACAATAAATATTTAATCCCCTAAATTATGAAACAAAACATAAAAATTGCACTAACTGATGATGAACAGTTATTTAGAAAAGGGATTTCTTTTCTTTTACAAAGAGAAGAAAATTTTGAAATTCTTTTTGAAGCAGAAAATGGTCAAGAATTAATTGACAATCTTGATGCCAAAAACTTGCCTGATATTATTTTAATGGATTTAAAAATGCCTGTCCTTAATGGTGTTGAAACGACTAAGGTTATCCATAAAAAATATCCTTCAATAAAAATCATTGCACTTACAAGTTACGATGGTAAATCTTTTATTACCAATATGATAGACGTTGGCGCATCTTCTTATCTCTTAAAGAACACAAATCCTAAAGTTGTTGTTCACACAATAAATGAAGTCTTTGATAAAGGGTTTTATTACGATGATAAAGTGATGAAAACCATACATGAAAACTTACTTTCTTCAAGTGGTAAAAAGATAAAAAGCGATTTAGATAAAAAATTATTATCGAATAGAGAACGTGAAGTTTTAGAATTAATATGTGCACAATTAACAACAGGAGAAATTGCTAAAAAACTATATATCAGTCCAAGAACTGTAGATGGACATCGCAATAACTTGTTGCTTAAAACAGGGTCTAAAAACGTTGCTGGCTTAGTTATTTACGGAATTCAGAAAAAGCTAATCGAGCTTTCTGTTGAATTATAATTTCGCCTTTTTCTCTTCTTTCGGAAACGCTTGTTTATTAAATAAAAACAACAAGATTACTCCAATGGTGATGAAAGAATCAGCGCCGTTAAAAATAGCATTAAAAAAGGTAAAACTCTCTCCTTCATAGATCGGGAAATACAGCATATCTACTACCCTACCATAAAATAATTCTCCATAAGAATTTTCTGCAAAAAGTGTTGCAGTACCATGGGCAGGTGCGTCAAAAATAACTCCGTAAAAAACAGAATCAATAATATTTCCAACGGCTCCAGAAAAAACCAATGCAATGGCAATTACCACCCCAATATGCGCATTTCTTTTAATGGTATTCCTTAACCAATATAAAATTCCAAACACTGCAGCTACTCTAAATAATGTCAAAAATAGCTTTCCTGCTTTTCCTCCAAATTCAAAGCCCCAAGCCATGCCGTTATTTTCTATGAACTGTAATTTAAACCAACTTAAAACATGAACAGTTTCTCCATATTGAAAATGCGTTTTTATATAAATTTTACTTGCTTGATCTAAAATTAAGGCGAATAAAATGGTAAGAATAGCTACCGTTTTTTTTGACATATAAAAAAATGTGAATGAATTTTAAAAGAGCTTCCTATTTGGAAGCTCTTTTTTTTATTGTTTTCTTTTCGCTTCTATGCTAAGCGTAGCATGTGGAACTAATTTTAAGCGTTCTTTTTGAATTAACTTTCCTAGAACCCTACACACACCGTATGTTTTATTTTCAATACGCTGTAAAGCGTTTTTTAAATCTCTAATAAATTTTTCCTGACGAATTGCCAATTGCACATTCGCTTCTTTAGCCATCGTATCTGCGCCTTCATCAAATGATTTAAATGACGGTGATGTATCATCAGTTCCGTTATTTGCGTCATTTTTATACGCACTTTGTAAAGCTGCTAAATCTTCTTCTGCTCTGGCAATTTTTTTTAAGATAATTCCTCTAAACTCTTGTAAGTCTTCATCTGAGTATCTGACTTTGTTTTCTGTCATAATGCTTACACTTTATTAATTAATATTTTGCTTTTGATGTTATCGAATTCAACTTCAACCCCATCTGTTAATGAGTCAACAAAAACCATTTCAGAGGTTAACGTCTCACTCATAATGTATTTTTTATTTTTGGCAACAGAAGATTGTAAGTTTTCAAAGTTTAAAACGGTCAACTTAATTTTATCTGTTACTTCTAAACCTGAATCTTTACGCAAGTTTTGAATGCGGTTTACCAATTCTCTTGCAACGCCTTCTTGACGCAAATCATCCGAAATTGTCACATCCAAAGCCACTGTTAATCCATTGGCATTTGCAACTAACCAACCCTCAATATCTTTTGATGAAACCGCTACATCGGTGATATCCAAATGTATACTTTTTTTACCAATTTTAATAGAAAGATTTCCATCTTTTTCTATTTTAATAATGTCGTCTTGACTAAAGTTTTGAATCGCATTAGAGATGGCCTTCATATCCCTTCCAAACTTAGGGCCTAAGGTTTTGAAATTTGGCTTAACCTGCTTCACTAAAACACCTGAA
>JAESTN010000047.1 GCA_016763595.1 Flavobacteriaceae bacterium
ACACTTAATCTATAGTTAGAAGTCGTTCCGTTTTCTAATCGAATAGCAGGAATTGTATTGCATTACTGCTTTTATTGTAGACTTTTAAATTATAAGTGCTAGAACCAATATTCGTAAAAACAGTATCTAAAAAAACAGTGTCTTTAGAAAAAGTTAAATTCCCTAAGCTGGGTGATGTTCCAAAATCTTTTCTGCAAGAACTTACAGCTATTAAAGCGAAACAAATAAGAAAAGTAATAATAGATCTCATGCTACAATTTGTATAAAAATAGAACTTTTAATTGAGATAGATATTGTTGTTATTGTTTTACCAATTCAATTTCAAACAACTTTCCCCATTTTTTACCAGTCACAAAAATTCTATTGTTGTCGGCATCGTAAGCAATACCATTTAAAACATCATCATCCGATAAAGTCTGATCTTTTAAAACAATTTTTCTTAAGTTATCTAAATCAAGTGATCCTTCAATAATTCCGTTCTCAGGATTAATAATGAAGATACCGGATTTAATAGGTTTAGCTGTATCCCATCTGTTGGCATAGATTTTTCCGTTGATTAATTCAAGCTCATTTAATAAATCAACTTTACCTTTATTATAATAAACTTGTATAGATTTTTTCTCTTGACCAGTTTTTCCATCTAGGAAATAAATTTTATGTGTTCCGTCAGATTTAATTAAATCTGTTCCGTTATTTGTCAATCCCCAGCCTTGTTGGCTCCAGGTGTAACTAAATTCTCCTTCTTGCTTAAAAGTTTCCAAATCATAAGTAAACCCTTTTTTTGCTTGCCAAGTTAACCAATGAATTTTGTCATTCAGAATGGTCATTCCTTCACCAAAGTATTTTTCATCTAGTTTTACTTCTTGTAAAACTTTACCTGTCTTCAATTCCACTTTACGTAAAACTGATTTTCCATATTGTCCGGTAGTTTCATATAAAAATCCATTGTGATACTCTAATCCTTGGGTATAGGCGTTTTTATCGTGTGGATAGGTATTGATTAATTTATAATTATAATTTGCTGGTGCTATATTTGATAAGATTTCTATCGAATTGTTGACTTTTTTTGTTTTCTCAGGATAAAAGACCAAGGCAGAAACCGAATACTTTCCAACACCTAAATTGGTCGTGCTAAATGTAATTGAATTTCCTTCTGATGCAACTCTTTTTCCGTTTACAAAAAAGTAAATTGAATCTATTAGTTTGTTGTTTTTTTCGGTTAATGTAGCAGTAGCTTCATCGTTGAAAACCAATTTTTTACTCGTGGTTAGCTTAAATTTATAAGGGTCATTACAAGAACTAAGAACCAATAAACCGGTTATTAAAGCAACAATATATTTCTGTAAACGCATAGTAGATTAATTTTTACACAAATAAAACGAATTATTTCTTTGTATTTTTAAAAATATCGTTAAATTTGCAGCCTTAAATAACTAATATTGGTTATTTAAGGCTTAAGAGTAAGAATTTACCAGCTTAACTCTTTTATAAACAAATTATATAAAGATTATAAAAGTAATAGTAAGATGAGAAAAGGTATACACCCAGAAAATTATAGAATGGTAGCTTTTAAAGACATGTCTAACGGAGATGTATTTTTAACGAAGTCTACTGCTGACACAAAAGAAACTTTAGACGTTGAAGGTGTTGATTATCCATTAATCAAATTAGAGATTTCTAGAACATCTCACCCGTTTTACACTGGTAAGTCTAAATTAATTGATGCTGCAGGACGTATCGATAAATTCAAAAACAAATACGCAAAATTCAAGAAATAATTTTCTTAGAATTTTTACCATATTTAAAAAGCCTCGACAGTGTCGAGGCTTTTTGTTGTTATTAGTTTAAAGAATACTCAAAGTAATCTTCGGTTTCTATAATTGGCTCTTTGCAGTTTTCCAAATCATTGATAAATAAATCAATTTGTTTTTTAGAAACATTGGGCATGCAAATTACATGCGCAATATCTCCTTCTGTAGCCAATTGCCACTTGTTTTTTATTTGATTTGATGTTTTTGGTAAAACCACTGTAATCGCATTTGGGTTTCTCCAAGCTTTAATTCCAATATCGTTTAGTCTCTTTTCGCAATAGGTAGCAACCTCTAAACTGTGATTGTATCTTTCTTTTAAACCCTCAATTCCTAATGTTTTTAATGCATACCATAAAAACAATGGAGAATGCCCGTTTCTTGATCCTGTAATGGTCGTGTCTAAAGAACCAATGTATGAGATTCCTTTAGCGATTCGATCTCTGTTAGAGCGTTTGGCTATTAAAACACCTGTTGGCATTGGAGAGCCAATAAATTTATGTCCACTAATAGAAATACTATCAACACCATCTTTAAAATCAAAAGGAAGACGAGGCTCCATAAATGCGCCAAAAGAACCAGACAACGCTGCATCACAATGAATATAATGATCTTGAATGGCTAAGTTTTTTAGAATTCCTTTAATCTTAGAAACATCATCTTTTGCTTCTTTCATAGTGGTTCCAAAAGTAGCCAGCATAATTACTGGCTTGTGACGATTCATTTTTAGTGTGCTTTCTAAATCATCATAATCTATTTCTCCGTTTTCTTGAGAGCGAATTACAATACTCGGAATGTTTAATAAATGAATGTTCTTACGGATGCTGTAATGTGTAGACTCTGAGTAATATACCACACCTTTTGGGTGTAGCTCACGGGCTAAATACAAACCGTATAAGTTGCTTTCAGAGCCTCCGTTGGTTACATAGCCCCAATAGTCTTTTGGATTGGCGCGATACATTCTGGCAAAAAAAGCAATCACTTCTTTTTCCATTTCATGGGTTTGTACTTTGTAGGTCCCACCTTCAAAAGGATCTCCTAAATTGTTGATTGGGTATTTAAAAAAGTTATTGATTTCGCTATAATCAAAATCTTTAGAAACAGGATACCCTAGAAATGTATCTCTGGCAACTTGTAGCTTGTTTTCAAGCTCTATCAACCTGTTTTTATCTGTTGGGCTTAAAGAAGAAGTAGTCGTGTTCATTTTGCTTATTTTAAAGTCGGCAAAAGTATAGAGAACAATAGTAATTAACTACTCTTGTTGGTTTATTTAGATTATTTTACTATGAATTGTAATTTGTGTAGAAAATAGTTTTGTATTTATTTCAAATACTCAATAAATCAGAAATAATTTCTTTGGCGATTAGCCACGATTATTAAGTCTCTCTAATAAAAAACCGCCTCAAATAAATGAAACGGTTTAAGGATATTAATGTAAAAAAAACCTTCGTGTTTACATATGATCTTCAATTGGATTGCAAGAATAAATATGTTCTAGTTTCTGAGATTAAATACTTTCAACAAAATCTAAAAACACTTTTTTATGTAGTTCAAGATCCATGTTAGGAGAAAGGGCTACACGCGCAATATAATCTTTGTCGCCTTCTTTAGTGGTTCCTTGAGTAGAGGTTGCAGGGATGGTCCAGTAACATCCTTTTAACTGTCCATAACTTACACAGTATTTACTTTCATTCGGGATTTTAGTAATCATTAAATTGATTAATTTCAAATTCAACGCTCTTTTATACGTTTCTCTTTCTTCATCAGTAGTTCCTTTGGTAGGAAGATCTAATGAGAACACAGACGGCGTAAACCCTTGTTCTGCCAACGCATCAGAAACAAAATTGATTTTTGCGGATGGTAAAACATCGTTGATAAAGTTTACAAATTCACGTGTGTTTTTATAGGCATCCTGAATTCTTTGATTCATAGAGGGCATTTGTTTTGCTAGTATTTCATACTGAAGGGGTGTTGCTTCATTGTCGCAAAGATTTAGATGCAATGCTATTTTTTCCATCAAAGCAGCCGATTTTCTATTTCCGACACAGTAACCAGCGGTGCATTGTCCGCCACTCGGGAATTTAGATCCACTAGCAAATGAAATCGTTCGAACCGTAGCGAGTATTTCATCATCTCCTAAAAAGTGAACATTAGGACAAAATGTTTGATCTAAAATAAAAACAGGATCAATAGCTATTTTACCGGTTTCAGTTGTGCGCTTTTGACTTAAAACAGTTCTTAATTGTATCAAATCTGGAACTTCAACTCTTGGGTTGGTCGGGATTTCTGCAATGATGTAAGGAATCGCATCTTCGTTCGCAATTTTTGCTAAAACCAAATCAATACTTTGAACCATATCGTTATCACCATCCACAGGTAAATCTACTACTTCTACATTGTCAATACATGCAGCAACACGTCTTGCTTGGTCGTTTGTTCCTCCGTAACAATTTGGAGGCACAACAATTTTGATTGCTTTTCCTTCATGATTTTCTTGTGCGTCATGAATTAATCCCATTAAAATGGCATACTGAATAGACAATCCACTAGAAGCAACTAGCGCTGTTGTATGTGCACCAGTAATAGATTTAATTGACTCTAAAACAGTTTTTTTGTTGGTGTTGGTAGTCTTTTTGGCGGTGTCTAAAGAAGATTGCCCTATTAGGTTTTTTAAAGCATTCAGAGAATTGGCAGGTGTCATTGCAATAGTTTCTCTTCTTCTTACATGTTGTATTTCTGAAATATAAGATTCATTTTGTGTCCCATTCACTACTAAAACACTTCCTAAGTTAACATGTATATTGATGAAAAAGTCAATAGTTGGTGTTAAATCGAAACTACAAATATCATCTTCTTGTGAAATGAAAATGGTACTGCCGTTAAACTTAGAAAGAT
>JAESTN010000048.1 GCA_016763595.1 Flavobacteriaceae bacterium
AAATACCTTTGCAGCTGTAGACGCATGAATGTCTTCGCCATTTTTAAAGGCTTCAATCATGTTTTCCTCATTACTTAGAGCCGCAATAATTCGCAATTCTATTTGGCTGTAATCCGCCGCTAATAACACATGGTTTTCATCGCGTGGTATAAATGCCTTACGCACTTGTTTTCCGCGTTCTGTTCTGATTGGAATGTTCTGTAAATTTGGGTTGTTAGAACTTAATCGTCCTGTTGCCGCAACTGCCTGTGCATATACGGTGTGCACTCTGCCTGTTTTTGGGTTGATTTCATTTGGCAACGCATCTACATAAGTGCTTTGTAATTTCTTATACTGACGGTACTCTTGAATGTCTCTAATAATTTGATGCTCTTTTGCCAAGTTGCTCAAAATATCTTCTGAAGTTGCATACTGACCCGTTTTGGTCTTTTTAGGTTTCTCAACCAGTTTCATGTTTTCAAACAAAACAATTCCCAATTGTTTTGGAGATGCTAAATTGAATTCTTCTCCAGCCTGTTCAAAGACACTTTTTTCTAAACGATTGATATCCTCTGCTAAATCAACAGACAATCCTTTTAAAAAGTCGGTGTTTAAGTTGATTCCTTCAATTTCCATGGCTGTTAAAACAGCAACCAATGGCGTTTCAATATCGTTAAACAGTTTGGTTACATTACCACTTTCTAATTCTTTGGTAAAGTGTTCTTTTAGTTGCAATGTAATATCGGCATCTTCAACCGCATATTCTGTTTGTTTTGACAATTCAACATCGCGCATAGACAGTTGATTCTTTCCTTTTTTACCAATCAATTCGGTAATAGAAACCGGTTGGTAATTTAAATAGGTTTCAGAAAGCACATCCATTCCATGACGCATGTCTGGATTGATTAAATAATGCGCAATCATGGTGTCAAATAATTTTCCTTTTACAGGCATGTTGTAATTAGACAATACTTTGATGTCGTATTTTAAATTGTGTCCAATCTTTTCGATGTTTTCATTTTCGAAGAACGATCTAAATTCTGCTAACATCGTTTTTGTTTCTTCTTGATCTTCTGGAAACGATACATAATACCCTTTTCCTATTTCCCAAGAAAAAGAAATTCCAATCAACTCAACTTCCAACGCTTTTAGGCCTGTGGTTTCGGTATCAAAACAGACCGAAGTTTGTTTCGATAATTTTTTCAATAAAATCTTTCTCGATAAAGGCGTGTTTACCAATTGATAAAAATGATTTTTGGTTGAAATAGTTTTCATTCCGCTTTCAACTTCTTCTTCAGAAACAGTTCCAGTTCCTGGAGCAGCAAATAAATCAAACTGACCATTACTCGGGGTTTGGGCGCTGATTGGAGTCGAAGTGCTTTTTCGTTGATCTATAGTGCTGGGAGCAGCTTGCTGCTTTTCTCCAATACTAGAATTTGCATAGGTTTTAATCAGGTTGTCTGTAAGTCGTCTAAACTCTAATTCGCCAAAAATTTCTTTTATCTTTTCTAAATCTGGCGCACAAAACTCAAAGTCTTTTTCATGAAACTCCACAGGAACATCCAACATAATTGTTGCCAATTCTTTAGAGAGGATACCAAGTTCTTTACTCGCTTCAACCTTCTCTTTCATCTTTCCTTTCAGGTCGGCAGTATTGGCTAATAGGTTTTCCATAGAGCCATATTTTGCTAAGAATTTTTTGGCTGTTTTTTCTCCAACACCAGGTAGTCCCGGAATATTATCCACAGAATCTCCCATCATTCCTAAAAAGTCAATGACTTGTATAGGATCTACAACGCCAAATTTTTCTTGTACTTCTGGAATCCCCCAGGTTTCATATCCACCACCAAAACGAGGGCGGTACATAAAAATGTTTTCAGAAACCAACTGTGCAAAATCCTTATCTGGCGTTACCATAAATGTAGTATAGCCTTCTTTTTCTGCTTTTTTAGCCAGCGTTCCAATAATATCATCCGCTTCATACCCTGTTTTAATAATGGCAGGAATATGCATCGCTTTTAAAATTTCTTCAATATAAGGAACGGCAATTTTTATGGCTTCTGGCGTTTCTAGTCTGTTGGCTTTGTATTCTGGAAACGCTTCTTTTCTAGCAACAGATCCACCACGGTCAAAACAAACTGCAATATGATCTGGTTTTTCTCTTTTGATTACATCCAATAACGAATTTGTAAATCCTAAAATGGCAGAAACATCCATGCCCTTAGAATTGATTCTTGGATTCTTTATAAATGCGTAATACCCTCTAAAAATTAATGCAAATGCATCGAGTAGAAATAGTCTTTTTTTATCAGCCATGTGATGGTGTAATTTTTAAAGGCGTTGATACTTAAATAGGTAAGCCTTATTATTTTAAAAAGGTGCCGCAGAGGACTCCGCAGTAAAGCTACAAAACTTTAACAGCATGTTAAAACAGTTTGTGTATTTAACACAGTATATTTGATAAATTTTTTAAAATTAGATATATGCCACGTTGGTTAATTCCTTTATTAATAGTTTCTGTAGTTCTTTTTGTTGTAGAATTTTACACCTTTCAAGCCATTAAAACACTGACAAAAAACAAAGCGATTAAGTGGATTTGGATTCTTATTGGAGTGGCAATTTATGTCAACTTATTTTATGTGCTGTTTACTACGCCTAGAAACGTAAGCCAAACAAAAGAATTTCAATGGGCAGTTGGTTTGTTGTTAACTACATTAATTCCGAAAGCATTAATTTTAGTAACCATGTTTGGCGAAGATGTAGTGCGCGTATTTCAAAAAACGATTTCTTATTTATCTGCTGGCGAAACCAAACCGTTTCCAGGAAGAAGAAAATTTATTTCTCAGTTAGCATTAGGCTTAGCAGCGCTTCCTTTTGCAGGATTTTTATATGGAATTACAAAAGGAAAACACAATTACAAAGTATTAAAATACCAATTGTCTTTTAAAGATTTACCAGATGCTTTTGATGGGTTTACCATAACACAGTTTTCTGACATACACTCTGGAAGTTTTACCAATAAGGAGAAGATTGAATATGGTGTAAATATGATTAATGAGCAGAAATCTGATATGATTTTGTTTACCGGTGATATTGTGAAT
>JAESTN010000049.1 GCA_016763595.1 Flavobacteriaceae bacterium
GTGTATAATTAATTGCTATATTTAAACAAAAATTGAAAACTATAACAACTAAAGAATATTTGTAATAGGCTGGAAAATCCATTATATTGTTAGAAAAAAGAATCTTATATGACCAAAACAGAAAAATCTATGATTGGAAAAATTTGCTTAGTTACGGGAGCAAATGCAGGAATTGGTTATGCTATTTCCTTAGGACTTGCAAAAATGGGAGCCAGTGTCGTCATGGTTTGTCGGGATAAGTCTCGAGGAGAGATTGCAGTAACTGAAATAAAAGAGAAAAGCGATAATAGCTCAATCTCCCTCTTTATAGCTGACCTTTCTTTACAAAATTCAATTCGTCAATTTGTTACTGACTTCAATACAAAATTTGAAAGACTGGATATCCTCATCAATAATGCAGGAGTAATAACCCAAAACCGTACCTTAACTAAAGACGGATTGGAGACCCAGTTTGCTCTTAATCATTTAGCACCATTTCTATTAACTGAACTACTTTTAGATTCGCTAAAAAAGAGCGATTCTGCACGGATAATTAATATTTCTTCTAATGCTCATCAAGCAGCAAGTATTAATTTCGAGGACCTACAATCTGAACAGACATACAAACCAAAGGAAGTTTATCAACGAACCAAATTATGTAATATTTTATTTACCTATGAATTGGCTCGTCAGCTTCAAGGAACAAGTTTAACAGCAAATTGCTTACATCCGGGCGTGATTACAACGAAGTTATTACAGGCATACAATGGCAGAAAGGGAGGATTCAATTTTATAGGTAAACTTCTTTATAATAAACCGGCAAAAGGAGCAGAAACAGCGCTCTATTTAGCAAGTTCGTCAGAAGTAGAAGGGGTAAGTGGCAAGTATTTCAATAACAAAAAAATAGTTAGTTCATCAAAATACTCCAATGATTTGACTGTGGCTAAAGAGTTGTGGCGAGTAAGTAAAAATTTGACCAGGAAGGAACGGGGTACTGCAAAAAACAAACTGCATTAAAACGTAGTTTATTCAATCGTTGTACACAATTTGAAGAAAAATGACATTTGAAGAAATAAAAGAAAAATATCCTAACCGAGAACCAGCATTTCCATTGAATTGTCCTGCCCCAAATGAAACGGATTTGAATGAATTTATTGAGAAATATAATTGTAAGTTTCCAAAGACATTTATCAACTTTCAGCTAAAACACTGTAAAGAAGTTCCGATTGGAGATTTTGCATTTGACGGATTTGGTTTTGCGAATAAAGAACTTGAACCTTATATGAATTTAGAAGAGGTTCTAAAAGAGTATGCAGAATTGGAATTCCCTGAATACTTAACACCTTTTAGACAAGATAATGGAGATTTTTGGTGTTTTGACAATCGAAGTTCTGAATCTGATTTTCCCGTTGTGATTTTTGACCATAACTCAAACGGAATTGAATCTGACCCAAATTATAACTGGAAAAACTTCATTGATTGGTTGATCAAAACAATGGACGATGAATATTAAAAGAATGAATTAATGCTTAACAAAAAAGATGCTTGGAATATAGAAGTTACTGACAGGGAAAGTTTTGAAGATTTTATAAGTTTACTTCTTGCTGACTTTAATAAAAATAAGGACAATGACGAGGCTTGGGAAAATAACAGGCTTGACTTATTTTTGGAAGCAATGTCAAGTTATACTGCTGATATAGATGGATATTATCAGAATATGGAGCCTGACCAAAATGCAGATATTCCAAGTTGGAAAGTATTTGCAGATATTATGAGAGGTGCTGTAGTTTATGAATAAAAAACGACGTACAACACCGTATAAAATTAATTGCTTTTACGTGCTTACCTACGAAAATCCTTTCGAATTTCCTATTCGGTTTGTATTCACTAAATTAGGTGCTTAATCAACGTGAAAAAGGGTATACAATCACGTTGGCAATAAACAAAAAAACAGAATGAAAAAGAAAATATTACTTCTATTATTAACTTTAGTTTCATGTATCGGACAAAGTCAGAGTAAAAATGAAAATGTGCTCTATGTAGTTGATTCAATACCAATAATTAAAGAACCCAAAGAAGGTTTTAATACATTAACTGAAAAAGAAATTGATAATATTGTTGTGTTGAAGAACAAAAAAACAATTGATTCTCTTGGATACAAAAAATTAGATGGAATAATTTATATTTTTACTAAAGCATATGTTCAAAGACCAGATAGCATAAAAGCAATCCCAACTACCAAACTAATGAATAAAAAGAATGGTGCTTGGCATTTAAAAAATAGTTCGTCAACATATTCAGGAAAATTTATTGACTATTATCTGACTGGAAAAAAACAAGGAGAAGGAAACTTGTTTAACGGAAAATTAAAAGGAAAACGCCTTCTCTACCACGTAAACGGAAATGTTTCTGACGAGATTGAATACGAGAACGGAATTTCAAATGGAATTGAAAAAAGATTTTACGATGATGGAGTATTAATGCAGAGAGGCAATTTAAAGAATGGAAAAGAAAATGGCGTTTGGGAAATGTACCATCCAAATGGACAATTAAAACAAAGAACTACATTTAACGAAAATGGGAAAATGGCCGGAGAATCTATTTCTTATTTCTCAACCGGAAAAATAAAAGGAAAGAACATCTATAAAAATGGCGTTTACAAAAAGAATAAAATAAACGATAAAATATTTAAACTTTACAATCAAGCCCAATCCTACTATAAACAAGGTGATTTCAAATCCGCAATAAAGAAATATACTAAGAGTATCGAACTGAATGAGGATTGGGTAGAAGGATATTTTGCTAGAGCCACAGCTAAACTTAACAACTTTCAATTTGACGAAGCGATAAAGGACTACGACAAAACTATTGAGATTGAACCCTATTTTACAAATGCATATTCAAATCGAGCTTTTGCCCTTATAAGAAAGTATGAATTTGGAAATGGTCGAACCATATCAAAATCAAAAGACATTCAAATAATTGCATCAAAAGAAACTAAAATACCAAAAACGGAATTGACTAAAATCTGTTTAGATTTAAAAAAAGCGGTGTCACTTGGTGATAAAAATTGGATGGTTTTAGAAGCATTGAAAAAGCATTGTAAAGAATAAAAACCAATTGCCAACACCATTTAAATTAATTGCTAATTCTACCCTACTTACGAAAATCTTAGCGGATTTCCTATTGGGTTTGTACCTGCCTTCGGCAGGCAGGTTTACTTAATTAGGTGCTTTAACATTCAGAAAAGGGTAAACAAACGCGTTAACAGTAAGTAGAAAAAAATGAATATGAAAAAAATAGTAACAATAATCTTAGTTTCAAGTTTTGGTCTTTCTTCAATTTCTCAAACAAAGGAAGACAAAAATAAAGCGTACGAAATTGCTATAAAGGCTATTAAGGTAATGGATCAAGGAAAACTTGATGAATCAATTAAAATGCTAGAAAAATCTAAAAAATTAGATTATAAAAATTACAATTACCCATATGAAATAGGATATGCCTATTATCTAAAGAAGGAGTATAAAAGTGCAATTAAAATACTAAAAGAAGTCATAAAGTTCAAAGATAATAACGATCAATGTTTTACATTATTAGGTAATATTTATGACATTGACAATCAACCAAAAAAAGCTATTAAAATATATGAACAAGGTTTGGATAAGTTTCCGAAATCTGGTCGTTTGTATTTTGAATTGGGTAATGTTCAAGAAGTATTAAAAAAATATGAAAACGCATTAGATTCATGGGAAAAAGGAATATCTGTTTTACCATCTTACCCGTCAAATTATCATACAGCATCAATATATTATTGCAAGTATTCAACCGAAAAAATTTGGGGAATTTTATACGGTGAATTATTTATTAATATAGAAAGAGGTTCAAAGAAAACCGAAGAGATCAGTAAACTCCTTTTCGATACCTATAAATCTTCAATTCATATTAAATCAAAAACTGAGTCTGAAGTTCATTTTAGTAAAACTACACAAATTGGGTTTTCTAAAAATGAAAAGAAAATAAGATTTCCTTTTTCTTTACCCTATGAATTAACAATGGCTTTAGCTGTAACATCTGTAATGGAAGAAAAAGAAATTGGAATTAAGTCATTAAATATAATAAGAACCTCATTTATTAATAATTGGTTCGAAAATAAAAGAAATGTCAACTATCCAAATATCCTATTTGATTGGCATAAAAAACTAATAGATTTAGATTATTTTGAAGCTTATAACTATTGGTTATTTATGAAAGGTAATGAGAAAGAATTTAACAAATGGTCAGAAGAAAACAAAGATAAATTCGATACATTTATTGAATGGTTTTCCCCAAATCCATTAATAATTGATGAACAAAATAATTTTCAAAGATTGCAGTACCAGTAAAAACAGCTGGTAACACCTTGTATAATTCATTGCTTCATTTTCTGTGCATTAAAAATTTAGCTTTAAAAATGGCATCCGCTTAAATGATTATAGCGAAATATTTTTTTTAAAAGGATGGTTTGTTTTTTGAATAATATCCACTAGGTATAAACACCTGATTTTAATTACTTTTCTTTTTTCCTTTCACGTCTTCACTCATATTTACTTACTTTGGAATACTACTAACTAACTGTAAGCAATATCTACATAGTAGATATCTTGTTTAATTCTAAAAATTAATAAAATGACAAAAAAAGGTCTATGTATGCTACTCATTAGTCTTTCACTAATTAGTTTCATGGGGTGTCACCATGATGCAACACCATTATCCGCAGGAGAAACAGCAAAGCCGAATATGGGATATAGTGTTACAAAAAAATCTGATGATGGCTATGAAAAAGAGCACA
>JAESTN010000002.1 GCA_016763595.1 Flavobacteriaceae bacterium
AAAGATTTTTTAATCGCTGATTTATTGAATTCTGATATTGCTAAAAGAGAAATAGCGGCAATTTATCGTTGTGATTTGTCGCTGATCATTTCAACTTTTGAAATGGAGCTACTTCAAAATGTTTTTAAAATTGATAGTATTTTATTGTATCACTTGCCTTTTTTATTAGAAGTAATTGAAACTAAAACTCAAGAGAATTGGAGCCTTTTTGAAGAACGAAGCCATTTTGTTACTATTGGAAATTTTTTACATGCACCAAATGTTGATGCTGTTTTACAACTAAAAAAACACATTTGGAAAGGGATTAGAAAGCAATTGCCAAATGCAGAAATGCATGTGTATGGAGTATATCCAACACAGCAAATTTTGCAATTACATAATAAAAAAGAAGGTTTTATTATAAAAGGGTTTGCAGAAAATGCAGACGAAGTAATATCTAATGCAAAAGTAGTATTGGCTCCAATACGTTTTGGCGCCGGAATAAAAGGGAAGTTAACAGAGGCAATGTTAAACGGAACCCCTAGTATTACTACAACTATTGGCGCAGAAGGAATGCATGCTAATTTATCTTGGAACGGTTTTGTAATTGATAGCAATAATGCGTTTATAGAACGTGCAATTAAGCTATATACTGATAGAGAATTATGGGAAGAATCTCAAAAAAAAGGCATTGAAATCATTAACCTGTTGTACAATAAAGAAAAATTGATTCCACCTTTTCTTTCTTTTATAGAAGTGTTGAAATCAAACTTAGAACAACATAGAAGTAAAAATTTTATAGGTAATTTACTTCAATATCAAACATTAAGAAGCACCAAGTATATGAGTAAATGGATTGAAGAAAAGAATAAGAAGTGACGTTTATAAGCCTATTTTTAATCCTAAAAAAACACTTCCTTTGATGTTTCTATTGGTGTTGTACGTGATGGTCAAATCATTCCGATCTATTGCTTGATATATGATGCTTGCTCTTAGTTTTTTAGAAACCGGATAATTTACTTCAAAGTTAGCACTAAGTCCCATGAATTTCCCCAGATTTCTTAAAATTAACCCATGATCAATTAGCACTCCAAAATTAAATTTAGGTAAAAAAATAAATTCATGGATATAGCCAAAACCTAGTAAAAAACGTTTGAAATTTGACCCCAATAAATCAGCATATTCAATACCGACATACATTACAATTTTGCTGTTTGAAAAATGAAAAGCATCAATTTCTAATTTGGTTAAAATGTCTGGAGTATACATTCCATTCCCTCTTTCATCACCTACAAAAAGCATTCTAAAATCTTGATGTACTGATAAAGACAAGTCTGATTGCCCTTTACAGAACAACACAGAAAGTAAGCAAAAACAATAGAGTAACTTTTTCAAGGTATACAGCTTTGTCAATCATTTTTTGCTGTTAGGGACTGAAAACATGAAAGGGAATTCGTTCTAAGATACGAAATTTTAAGAATACATCGGTTTTTGCGCTTTTGGTGAAACAAAAAAATGTTATTCTTTTGTCGGTTGATAGTTTAGAGGCAGCATATTTGCAAAAGATTCAAAGGCCCAATACCCTTCAACAAAAAGGGCATCTGGATCTACAAGAACTCCAGTAAGATCTATAATTGATTTGCCTTTTGTAAGTGTAATGTTTGAAGATTGAACACCAGTTGCCTGTTTCATTTTACCAAACATTCCTTTTAAATAATTATCTTCTTCTTTTTCGTTTTTATATATAATTGAAAGATGATTTTTGAAGTTCAAATGAGGAGTACCCTTACTGAAAGAGGTCATTTCGTTGTACGGAACATTTCGCTTGTATAAAAAATCTTTATATTTTGGTTTTGAACTTTTTCCAGCAATTACCAATGCACTATCTAAAGGAGTTAAGGGATTTGTAATATTTCTTGAAATATTGATGGTTTCTCTATAGAGATAAATTAACTCTCTTGCTTTTTTAATTTCTTCATCCGTTGGTCTTTCAGGGTTGCGTACCCTTTTAAATTGATTTATTACAAAACCATCTTGGGTGAGGTTCTTTTTTAGTAAACTTTTTAAGAAATGTACTTGTGAACCATTATAGGCTTCTAGCCTATTGCGTTTCCATTTTTTCTTTACCCGCTCTTTTAAATTACGATATCTGGCATACCCGCTAAAAAATAGACGTTGATTTTTAATTGAGAACTTAATAAGATCATAGGTAATTAAATAGCCTAAATCTTTATGTTTAATTTTTAAGGGCTCTTTTGCTTCGGCAATTAATTCTCCAGTTTTAGAATTGTATTCAAAATGTAACGTTTTTGGGTTTAAAATAATACACTCTTTGGCTAATTTCGACCTTCCTAAAAACAAACTTTTAAATCGGGATAAATTATATTTCCAGTCAGCATTGTAGTTTGTTTTTTTAAGAACTACTTCACTTAAAATATGTAAGTCTGGAGCTAGTTTTAAGCGGAGAAATCCTATTTTAAAATTTGTATTTATTTTAAGCCTTGATGTTGAATATCCAATAAATGAAACTACTAAATCATAATTCCCTTTACTTACTTTTAATCTAAACTCCCCTTTGTTGTTCGTGGTGGTGCCAATAGTTGTGTTGTTTAAATATACAGAAGCACCTTCTAAATTTTCATTAGAATTTGTTGTCACTTTTCCTTCGATATATGTTTGAGAAAAAGTTGAAAGAGAGAGGATCGTTACTAAAAAAGTTAAAAGTCCTTTTTTCATAGAAAAATTTTCAATAAAAATAAGGACTTATGTGTAATGTTTTGTCTAATTAAAAGTTAATTATTAAATTAAACCAGCTCTTTTTAACAACGCGTCTGGTTTTGGTTCTTGACCTCTAAAGCGTTTGTATAATTCCATTGGCTTCTCTGTGCCTCCTTTAGACAATACATTTTCTTTAAATTTTGTAGCGACTTCTTTATTGAAAATTCCTTTTTCTAAAAAGTATTCAAATGCATCTGCATCTAAAACTTCGGCCCATTTATAGGAATAATACCCCGCAGAATATCCACCTTGAAATATATGAGAAAAAGCAGTGCTCATACAGTTTTCTTCTACGTCGGGATATAGTTTTGTTTCCTTAAAAGCAGCAGTCTCAAATTCTTTAACAGAAGTAATTGAGTTAGGCGATTTTCCTCCGTGCCAATACATGTCTAATAGGCCAAAACTTAACTGACGTAAGGTTTGCATTCCTTCATGAAAACTTGCAGATTCTTTAATCTTTGTAACGTATTCCATCGGGATTACCTCACCAGTTTCATAATGTTTAGCAAATAATTTCAACGCTTCTTTTTCATAACACCAGTTTTCTAAAACCTGACTTGGCAGCTCTACAAAATCCCAAGAAACAGAAGTTCCAGATAAGCTGTTGTAAGTTGTGTTTGCTAATATACCGTGTAATGCGTGTCCAAATTCATGAAATAATGTAGTTACTTCATTAAAGGTTAATAAAGAAGGTTTTGTCTCAGTAGGTTTGGTGAAATTACAAACAATAGAAATGTGTGGTCTGTCATTTACACCATCTTTTACTTGTTGTGGCTTATAAGACGTCATCCATGCCCCATTTCTTTTTCCCGATCTAGGGTGGAAATCGGCATAAAAAACAGCAATAAAGTTTCCTTTTGTATCAATTACATTGTACGTTTTAACATCTTTATGATAGGTGTCAATATCAAAAACCTCTTCAAATTGTAAATCGTATAATTTTGTAGCGATGGTAAAAACACCGTCAATTACATTTTCTAATTTAAAATATGGTTTTAAAATTTCTTGATCTAGGTTGAACCGTTCTTTTTTTAGTTTTTCGGCATAAAAGGCACCGTCCCATTTTTGCAATTGATCAATTCCGTCTAGTTTTTTAGCATATGCCTCAAGTTCGTTAAATTCTTTTTGTGCAGCAGGCTTTGCTTTTTGTAATAAATCATTAGAAAAAGAAATAACGTTCTCAGGGGTTTCTGCCATTCGCTCTTCTAAAACAAAATGCGCATGCGTTTGATACCCTAATAAATTTGCTCTTTGATGACGTAGCTTAACAATCTTTAAAACAATTTTCTCATTGTTAAAATCATTGTCTTGAAATGCTTTTTTACCCGCAGCAATTGCCAGTTCTTTGCGTAGATTCCTGTTTTCTGCATAGGTCATAAACGGAATATAACTTGGATAGTCTAAAGTGAAAACCCAACCTTCTTTATCTTTTGATTTTGCTGTTTCCTTGGCTGCTTCTTTTACGCTGTCAGGTAAACCGGATAAATCATCTTCATTAGAGATAAGCATTTCAAAATTATTGGTTTCTGCCAATACATTTTCTCCAAATTGCAATGATAATTTTGATAATTCACTATCAATTTCACGAAGTTCAGTTTTATCAGTGTCTTTTAAATTAGCTCCATTTCTTGCAAAACCCTTGTATTGTTTTTCAAGTAACATTGATTGTTCAGGGGTTAACGAGAGTGTTTTTTTACTGTCGTAAACAGTTTTTACCCTTTTAAACAATTGCTCATTTAAAGTGATATCATTTTTAAATTCACTTAACCAAGGAGAGATTTCTTTAGCGATTTTCTGAATTTCATCAGACGTTTCTGCTGAATTTAAATTAAAAAAAACACTTGTAATTCTATCTAGTTTTTGACCCGTAAAATCTAATGCTACGGTAGTGTTCTCAAAAGTTGGAATAGCCCTGTTAGATGCTATTAACTCAATTTCTTTTTTTGTGTTTTCAATTTCAGTTTTTATTGCAGGTTTATAATCTTCTACAGAAATTTTTGAAAAAGGGGCTGTATTAAACTCTTGTAATAATGGATTCATTTTTTTTCGCATTGTAATCAATGCAAATATAATTGTAAATAACTAGTAAAAGACCTCTCATTATTAAAAATAGAAGAAATGCTTAAACGATACTTATTTTTCTCCTATCGATAGTATTTGCTGTTTGGACTAGAATGTAGTTCTTCTCGATTAAAAGAACAATAAATTTGAATAGCTAAAGAATGTCAAGATGCTGAAAAAGTATTTTTTTTTATTTCTAATAAGCGGTTCAAGCTTTTTGTCTGCACAGATACCATGCTCTTCTGGTTTTACTTTAAATGGGAGTGATGATTATATTACTGTGCCAAATACAGATGCAATTAATTTACAAGATACCGAAGACAGAACCATAGAGTTTTGGTTTAAAACATCCGATATTACAACAAGACAAGTATTATATGAGGAAGGAGCTCAAGTAAATACGTTGCTTTTTTTTATTGAAGATGGTCGGTTGTATTGTGGGGGGTATAGGTCAAATGCACAAACAAGCTCGAATAGGCGTTTTTTTAGAACTGCAACCGGAGATCTGGAAGTGGATACTTGGATTCATGTAGCATT
>JAESTN010000050.1 GCA_016763595.1 Flavobacteriaceae bacterium
GCCGTATACGAATGATAAATACTATCTGAAAGTTGATTTGCAATTAATGCCTCTTTTGCATGGGTAAGTTTCTCTTCACTTTCAAACAATAAAGTAGCAATTAAATCTATTACAACACCAGCACATTCACCTATTCCAATTGCTTTTACATAGTTTTCATCATGTCCCCAATCAATAAAATCACTTTTATCTAAATTTGAAACATCAGACAATACTTTTAGCAAATCGTAGAAATATATTTTCCCTTTTCTATCGTAATATTCTAAGAAGGTTTCATTTTCTAATTGGTTATCCGCTACATCATTTAACAACAAACGCAACGCTTCTGGTCCTCTTCTACTCGGAACTTTGACCAACTTATCTGAAAACCGTCCTTTTCCATTTCCTAAAATTCCACCACCAATCAACACTTGTAAAGCCGGTGCTTGTAAATTGCCTACTTTTATAGACATTCCCTGAAAACCAATATGGGCCATATTGTGTTGTCCACAGGCATTCATACACCCACTAATTTTAATTGCGATCTCTTTATTATTGATATACTCTGGATATTCTTCTTTTAATATTCGCTCTAATTCCACAGCAATTCCTGTACTGCTTGATATCCCTAAATTACAGGTATCTGTACCCGGACACGCGGTAATGTCTGAGGTACTATTGTACCCTAATTCTGTAAACCTTAATTTCGCTAATTCAACATAAAAAAGTGGTAATAGTTCTTCTTTTACATGTCTAATTAATATATTCTGACGCAAGGTTAAACGAATCTCATTAGCGGCATATTTTTTTACTAAATCGGCTAACAAACGGGCTTTATTTGTATAAAAATCCCCTAGTGAAACTTTAATTCCGATGGCAAATAATCCTTCTTGTTTTTGTTTAATTACATTGGTGTTTTTCCAAGCTTCAAAACGTTCAACATCTTCTATTGAAATTACAGAAATTTCGTTTTCTTGAAATATAATTTCTTGTTCAAAATCTGTTGTATTAATTGGATACGTTTCATAAGCTAATGCTAGTTTTTCTTGAGCAACCAATTCTAAAAATGCTGGCACACCAATCTCTTTTATCAAAAATTTCAACCGTGCTTTTGTTCTTTTATTACGTTCTCCATACCGATCAAACACGCGTAAAACACCTTCTATAGTCGGAATTAAAAATTGCTCTTCTAAGAACTCATACATCACATCTGCATGTCTTGGCTGGGACCCCAATCCTCCAGCTAATAACACTTTAAATCCTTTTACCCGTTGTCCATTTATCAATTTAGATTTTGCAATAAAACCTAAATCATGCATAAAACTAATCGCAGTATCTTCATCTGTTCCTGAAAAAGAGATTTTGAATTTACGTCCCATTTCTTGGCAGATCGTATTTCTTAAAAAGAACTGAAACGTTGCGTGTGCATACGGAGAAACATCAAAAGGTTCGTTCACATCAATGCCTGCAGTTTCTGATGCCGTGATATTTCGCACTGCATTTCCACAAGCTTCACGTAATGTGATGTCATCCTTTTCTAATTGCGCCCACAATTCTGGAGTTCTGTCTAAACTTACATGGTGAATTTGAATATCTTGACGTGTAGTAATATGCAAACGTCCTCTCGAATACTCATCTGAAACATCGGCAATTCTATGCAATTGCTCGCTTGTCACTTTTCCGTAAGGCAATTTGATACGAATCATCTGAACACCAAATTGTCGTTGCCCATAAACTCCACGTGCTAAACGTAAACTTCTAAAACGCTCTTCGTCTATTTTCCCTTCTTTAAATAGCTGAATTTTTCGCTCCAATTCTAAAATATCTTTTTCTACAACTGGGTTTTCTATTTCTGATCTAAAACTTTGCATTACTATATTTCTATGTGCTTTTACAAGCGTTACTTATTCTCCCACTAGTGGGTTTTATTTCTCGATTGATAGATCGAAATGACTATGATTTTTTCTTTTTATTATCCTTAATCAAATTCCCGAAGGTCATCGACTAATGTAAAAATTGTTGTTTTGCTAACAATTCTTCTTCGGTTTCTACATACTCATCATCTGGAACACAACAATCTACCGGACAAACTGCTGCACATTGAGGTTCTTCATGAAAGCCTTTACATTCTGTACACTTATCTGGAGCAATAAAATAAAACTCATCAGAGATTGGTTCTTGTTCTTTGTCTGCATCTATTTTACTCCCATTTAATAAAGAAATCTTTCCTTTTAAAGAAGTTCCTTCGTTGTATTTCCAATCAGCAGCGCCTTCATAAATTGCTGTATTTGGGCATTCTGGCTCGCAGGCTCCACAATTGATACATTCATCTGTTATTATGATTGCCATAATTCAATACTGATTTAAATTATTTTATAAACCCAACTCCAGAAGTTGCATTTGTTTTAGGATCAATTAAAATGAACGTTCCGGTTGCTTTGTTTGTTTGATAACTATCAAAAAATAAGGGCTTGCTTAATTTCAATTCAATTTCACCTATTTGGTTTAATACGATTGCTGATGGACTTTCTTCTTTTCCAGAAAAATCAGTATTGATGATACTCGAAATTTCTGTAACCTTGGCCTGAACATCCTTCACTCCATGCTTTAAAACATATTTTGTATTTGAAGACAATGGCGTTTTATCCATCCAACAAATGGTGGCCGAAATTTGTTTTTCAATTCTTGGTTCTTCATCCGGTTTCACCAACATATCTCCTCTACTTATATTGATATTATCTTCTAAGGTGATCGTAACAGCACTTCCTCTTGATGCACTTGCATAGGATTTATCAAAAAAGTGAATCTCTTTTATTTTTGATGTTGTCTTTGATGGCAATACAGTAACTGCATCTCCAACCGTTAAATCACCTCCATAAATTTTACCTGCATACCCTCTAAAATCATGGTGTTTTTCTGTTTTCGGTCGAATTACAGTCTGAATAGGAAAACGAACTTTTGACACTTCTTCAACATCGTCTAATGTCAAATCTTCTAAGTGCTGTAACAAGGTTTCTCCTTTATACCAATCCATATTTACTGAGGGTTGTACCACATTATCGCCTTTTAAGGCAGACAATGGAATGAAGGTTACCTGTTGTTTTTGATACGAACTCTTACTCGCTAAATATTCTATTTCCGATTTGATTTCATTGAATTTCTCTTCAGAATAATCTACCAAATCCATTTTGTTTACTGCAATAACAACTTCTTTAATTCGCAATAAATTATTGATAAAAAAGTGTCGATATGTTTGTTCAATTACTCCTTTTCGAGCATCAATCAACACAATAGAGGCTTGCGCATTGGATGCGCCAGTAACCATGTTTCTTGTGTACTCTATATGACCAGGTGTATCTGCAATAATGTAACTTTTGGTTGGTGTAGAAAAGTAAATATGTGCTACGTCTATGGTAATTCCTTGTTCACGTTCTGCGATCAATCCATCAGTAGCCAAAGAGAAATCTAAATAATCAAAACCTCTTTGTTTACTTTTTTGTTCAATCGCTTCTAATTTATCTTCTGTCAACGATTTTGTATCGTATAAAATACGTCCTATCAACGTACTTTTTCCGTCGTCGACACTTCCTGCCGTTGCTATTTTTAAAATGTCCATCTGTTTATTGTTAATTCGTTGATGCGTTTATTTGTTTATAAATACTCCGCTTCATTTTTGTTTTTAAAAATATCCTTGTTGTTTTCGTTTTTCCATGGCCGCTTCCGATCGTTTATCGTCAATTCTTGCACCTCGTTCTGAAATAGGAGACACACGAATTTCATCGACAATGGTAGCCACATCATTTGCTGTAGACAATACTGCTGCGGTACAACTCATGTCTCCAACAGTTCTAAACCGAACTATTCTTTCTTCAACAACCTCATCTTCTTCTCTAAAAACGATTGCATCATCGGCAGACCAAATCAATCCATCTCTAAAAAAAGTTTGACGTTTATGGGCAAAATAGATGGATGGAATTTCAATGTTTTCTTTTTTGATATACGACCAAACATCTAATTCTGTCCAGTTAGAAATTGGAAAAACACGTACATTTTGCCCCAATTCTATTCTCCCATTTAAGATATCAAACACTTCTGGGCGTTGGTTTTTCTCGTCCCACTGCCCAAAATCATCTCTTACAGAAAAAATACGCTCTTTGGCTCTTGCTTTTTCTTCATCACGTCGACCGCCTCCAATTGCACAATCAACTTTGTTGCTTTCTATGACATCTAAAAGCGTTGTGATTTGCAATGCATTACGAGTAGCGCTTTTACCTTTTTCTTCTGCTACTCTGCCTTCATCTATTGAATCTTGAACAGACCCAATAATCAAATTTACGCCTAATTCTTTCACCAAATCATCTCTAAACTGTATGGTTTCAGGAAAATTGTGTCCTGTGTCAACATGCATAAACGCAAACGGGATTTTTGAAGGATAGAATGCTTTTTGTGCCAAATGCGATATTAAGATTGAGTCTTTTCCTCCTGAAAATAAAATAACTGGATTTTGAAATTGCGCCCAAACTTCACGCAATACATATATTGCTTCGCTTTCTAATTCGTCTAAATAATTTAGGTAATATTTACTCATAATTCATCTATTCTATGACAACCAC
>JAESTN010000051.1 GCA_016763595.1 Flavobacteriaceae bacterium
GTTAAAAGGAAACATAGAATTTAAAGATGTTCGATTTAGCTATATAGAAGATGAAGAAGTATTGAAAGGAATTTCTTTTCAGGTAGAAAAAGGGCAAACGGTTGCAATTGTTGGAGCAACTGGAGCAGGGAAATCGACCATAATTAACCTAATCAATCGTTTTTACGAAATAGATTCAGGGCAAATTTGTGTGGATGGAATTCCTGTAAAAGACTACAATTTACATTCGTTAAGGACTCAAATTGCTGTGGTTTTACAAGATGTGTTTTTGTTTTCAGATTCTATATTGAACAACATTACACTAAAAGACGAACGCATCACTTTAGCCGAAGTACAAGAAGCAGCAAAACAAATTGGGATTCACGATTTTATAATGAGCTTGCCAAATGGGTATGATTACAATGTAAAAGAAAGAGGAGCGATGTTGTCTTCTGGCCAACGTCAATTAATCGCTTTTTTAAGAGCCTATGTAAGCAAGCCAAGCATTTTAATCTTAGATGAAGCAACCTCTTCTGTAGATTCTCATGCAGAGCAAATGATTCAGTATGCTACAGACACCATAACAAAAGGAAGAACTTCAATTGTGATAGCCCATAGATTAGCCACCATTAAAAAGGCTGATAAGATTATTGTAATGCACAAAGGGGTAATTGTAGAAGAAGGTTCTCATAAAGAATTGCTTACTAAGGAAAAGGGCTACTACAAAAACCTTTATGACAAGCAGTTTAGTGTAGAACTCGCTTTGTAGAAAGAAATAGTTTTAGTCTCTTTTATGATGCTGTCATTTACCTTGATTACTTTAATACTATCTATTGGTGTAACTTTTTGAATACTGTCTTTTTTCTTTACTGGTTTAAACTTTTTGAAATGTTCTGGTCCAAGAAATATAAACATTCCAATGAATGCTATTATTGATAAGACCATATAAATGGCAGTACTTATAAATATGAAATATAAAAATTTGATGATAAACTGGATAAAGTTCAGTTTAAACAAACGAATTAGCACATACGCATTGTAAAAAAGAGATAAACCGGTAATAATGAGAGAAGCAGCATTTGTAGCCCCTTGACTGATAAAAAATAGTGGAGTGGTAATGATAAAGTTTAAAATAGAAATTTGCGCAGTTGCATAAAGGTAAATTACAATATGTTCGAAATAATTATACTTTTTCTTATTTAAGAACACAAGCCAAGATATAAACCCGTAAATAGGAATAATTAGTGCAGTAAGGAAAGCCTGGAAATCAAAAACATAGCGAACAATATCTTTTTGGAAATCTTTGTTTTCTAAAAAAGGATTGCCTGTAGAAGAACCAGTAGTGGTATTCTCTACTGCTTGTAAAGCAAAGTCTTTTAATAAGTAAAATGAGATTCCGGCTAATGTAATAGAAATTAAAAGGTAACTAAACGGGTTGAAATATCGCTTTCTAACTCCTTTAATATAGTCGTCAATTACATGATTTGGTTTAGAAAATAAATGTAAAAATGTTTTTAAAAGCTTGTTGTCTACACTTAATACTTTGTCTAAAATTTCTTTAAAAAGAAATTTAAATGTAATTCTTTCGTCAATAACTCTTGCTCCGCAACCTGAACAAAAACCATCTTTATCTTTTAGGTTACTGCTGCAATTTTTACAATCCATGAATTCTTTTATTGTATGTCGGTTTTAATTTTTTCTTTTAGTTCGTTGTAATCTACATACAATTCAAAAGCGCCATCCTTAATATAAGAAATCTCTCCTGTTTCTTCAGAGACTAATAAACACAAAGCATCCGTTTTTTCAGTAACACCAATTGCAGCTTTATGTCTTAGTCCAAAACGAGCAGGAATCTTTTCATTTGATAATGGCAACACAACTCTAGTAGCAACAATGTAATTATCTCTAATAATGGTGGCGCCATCGTGCAGTGGACTGTTCTTGTAAAAGATACTTTCTAAAATGGCTTCATTTAAAAAAGCATTCATTGAGTCACCAGAATTGATTAAGAAATCTAAATTATTTGTACGCTCTAATACGATTAATGCACCTGTTTTAGTCTTGGCCAATTTAATACAAGAATTCACCAAGGTATCTACATCGTTTTCAGATTCAATTTCGGATTGTAGAAACTTTAATTGTTTAAGGAAACTGCGTTTTGACGAAAAATTTGTGGTTCCAATCATCAATAAGAATTTTCTGATCTCTTGCTGAAATACAATAATTAAGGCGATAACCCCACCACTTAATAAGTAGCCGAGTATTCCACTCAACATTTCCATTCTTAAGGCTTGTGTAATTTTCCAGATTAAGAAAATAAAAGCGATTCCAATAAAAATATTAATGGCAACCGTACCTTTTAATAATTTATAGATGTAGTACAATAAGACAGCAACTAGCAGAATGTCTAGAATATCTAAAAAAGAAAAATCGATAAAGTCTAACATTACTAAAAAGTTGCTTAGCTGTAAAAATACTATTATTTATGAAACATTCAATTGTTTCATTTTGTATTTTCTATATCAGAAACTAATAACGGATATTTTTCTCTAATGTGGTCTATTTTTAGTTTAATACTTTCTTTGTCTTTGTGGCCTGATTTATATTTTTCTAAGAGTAGATTATAAGGCTCTTGATACAACTTTTGAGAGAGTTTGTTTCTTAAAAAAGTATTTGCAGCAATCAATTGATTTAAAACAGAGATGTAATACCCATATGAAGCATTTCTGCCAGATTGAATAGCAATGAATGCCTTTGTTGGATGATCAGATGATGTTGGGTCTTTTTTTCCGTTACACCAGTCACAAGCAGTGTTGTTTTTATCCAAGCCACCCCCATTGTCTATAAAATCAATGGCAAGTTGTTTTAGGTCTTTTACATTAATAACAATGTTTTCTACAAGTAACTTATTGGTATTGCTGATCGTAATGTCTAAGACATTTTTTTCTTTTAAAATGACTCTTGGTTGGTTTTCTTGTTTTTCAGGGATTTTTCTTAAAATCCCTGAATCTACCTCCATGGTTGTAGTTACAAGAAAAAAGATAAGTAGTAAAAAGGCAATATCTGCCATTGAAC
>JAESTN010000052.1 GCA_016763595.1 Flavobacteriaceae bacterium
GGGATATTTGCCATTTTTGATGGGCGCATAATACGTTCTCCATTTTGTAAGATTGAAATAATAAAGGTCGCCGTTTTTAGCTTGGTTCGAAAAGAAAGCATCTCCGTCATTTATAGGTGAATCAAGTTTTATTGCGTTGCTCCACTCATTGTCCAAACGATCTACATACCATATTTTAGTACCCGTAGAGTCACCCGTAGAGTCTTCACTATACGCGGTAAAATAAATTCGTTTACCATCAGCAGTAACAAATGCATGCATTTCTTTAGCTTCTTTTCCTTTTGTGAAATTTGCTTTTTTAGGATTTGTCCATTTGTTGTCTTCGAGTTTTGAAATATAGATAACATCATCTTCGTCTTTTTTCATAGCTGAAAAATATATTTCATCTAAATCAGGAGAAAACGAAATACCGTTATCAGATCTTCCATTTATTGAAATAATCCCAGGAGCAAAAATTTCTGGGGTTAAACCTGGTGGCTTTTGTCCAAGATAAGTTTCATCTGTAATTGGAGCATCACTGTCTTTAGTGTTCTGTTTTTTGTATTACAGGCACTAAAAAACACAGAGAATACAAGTATTAAAATAAAATACACTTTTTTCATTGTTCAAACTTTTTAATTGTTAGCGTTATAATAATAAATGCATATCTACAATTATTCACAGTATATTCTTGTTAATATAATACTAAAAACAGTATTTTTTTATGGATGACCTCAATTGAAAGTCGTATTTAATAATTCTCTATTTTAGTTAATATGTGTGGTAATGTGTTTGTGTATGATTTTTACGTGTTTTAAGCGATTAATTTAGCAAATACAAAACCAACTAGAAAATCCGCAAGGATTTTCGGAAGTAAGATTACACTAGCAATTAATTTTACACGGTGTTGTGAACCGTAGCGACACATTTGAGTAAGCACACTTGAATTCTTCTATTTTCCATTAGAATAATGTCCATCCACACAACAGTTTTGATAGACATTTTAACAATTAGTTTTTAGTCCAAAATGTCCTTTTTTTTAATATTATACATTTTTAATAAATCAACAAATCCCTTTTTTATTTTATTCACTTCAGACTGTGGTGTATCTTTTTCTAGAAAAATTGTTATGCTTGATGTGGTTTCCCCATTGAAATGTTCTTCAGTTTTTATGTTAATCTTTTTAGTCTCTATAGAATTATTGGGAAAAAATATTTGAATGTATTTACTTTCAGAGTTTTGCTTGACTGTTATTTCTGAATACTCTTTAGCGGTCAAATAATATGCTGTTGAACAAAGTTTATAAGCTGTACAGAATTGTATAAATTTAATCGTTTTGTTATGATTAATGTCAACCTCCTCAAGTAAATAGTTGTAATTTTTTTCGCTATCATAAAGCTTATGTATATCTATTTTTTCACCCAAAGATAGTAGCGCTTCTGCTTTAGTTTGACTTGAACATTTTGTATAGATTGATAATAAAAAGAATACAATACATAAATTTTTCATAATTGGGTACTGTTTTTTTGAGTTATGGTTTACAACATGTTTGTATGCCATTTTTTGCGCGTTAAAGCATCTAATTTAGAAAATACAAGCCGAATTGAAAATTCGCTAGGATTTTCGTAAGTATGCTTGAACGAGCAATTAATTATACACGTTGTTGGCAACTGGCTTTATTTAATTCAAATTTTTAATCATTCTATTCATTCCTTTTAATTCTTCTTTAAAATATGGAATGTCCAAAGTCGTTTTGCTATGGAATTCAAACCCACGTTTTTCATAAAATGCAATTGCGTTTTCATTTGTGTCAATTACGCATAAAAAAACACTATCCTTTCCACTATTTTTCGTTTTCTGAATTATATCGTTTAAAGCCAATTTCCCTATTCCCATTCCTTTACATTCAGGTAGAACATAAATTTTCTCTAATTCTATTGAATTCGGAATAAAATACGAAGACGAATTAATCTTGGTTTTTATAAATCCAACTTGTTTTTCTTGATGTTCAATAAAATAGTATTCAGTATTTTTATCAGTCAAGTCTAAAGTAAGTCTTTTGTCGCTAAATTCGTTGTCTAAATACCACTCTAATCCACCATCATTCCAATGATTATGGAAATTCAGAGAGTATGCATCAATGCATATTTTTTTTAATTTATTTATATTCTCTAAAAAGGCTTTTTTTAATTCCATTTTTTAATTTGAGTTCGATTTTCCACTTGTTGCCAACGTGTTTTTGTATGATTTTTTGCGTTGATTAAGCAACTAATTTAGTAAATACAAATTGAATAGAAAATCCGCGAGGATTTTCGTAGGTAAGCTTGTAATAGCAATTAATTTTATACGGTGTTGTATGCAGTTTTTTTTCAATTTCCGTTTTTTTATTTTGGAAGAGTGATTATAATTTCAGTAGTAAAATGAATGCAGAAAAGATACATGGAGATAAGTTAGAAAAATTGAATTACAAGCCAGAGGCTATTGAGGAATTAGTAGAAAAATTTAAAGCACAGGAAAAATACGGCTTTGCAGAAGCTTGTTATCAAGAACAATTTAAACTGTAGGTTAAAGTTTGATTACACCTAAGATGTTTTCGTCAATGAAATTTATGAAGTCATTTATTTCTTTTTTAGAATGACCAACAAGGCGTTTATCTACAGTAATAATTTTTTGTGTTGTACCATATGCAGTAACATGATGAAAAGGTGGGTTCGCGTATTTAGTAGATAATTTTTTAAAAGCTTGTAAGTCTTTATTGTTGATGATTATTTTTCTCATACTACAAATTTAATCAAAATTAAATATTAATCGGCCACATGGCCATACATCAAAAAAATGGAAACACCCATTTATAACACAGACAGGCAAGCGTAAAATTAGTGCATCCAGGTTGGTACAATCTTATTTCTAAGAAGTACTTCTGAATGCCATGTACAGGCGGTTTACGCACTCTAATTTTGCACCCATTACCAACAACGTTATTTTTTATGACAATGTTACCAAGCAAGCACTAAGCGTAGTACACTAATGGAACACTTCTTATTTAACATCGTACAACAAAAGTCGGTCGCGTTAGCTTTTATAATAGATTGAATATGTAGTAGTACTTGTTTTACAATTCAAGTATTTATACTCTAGTAAAAACTGGAATATCACCTGACATTTGTAGTGTAACTAAAAACAAAAAAATCTATTTAGCAGTATGTATGAGGCGATACTAGATGCTTCTGTGTATTCCGGATTTCTGTCACACTTTGCATAACATGGATTGGTAGTTTTAGGTATACTCAATTTTGCTGTTTTAAATTACGTACAACGTGTTTGTGTATGGTTATTTTAGTAAGTAGCGTAGCACTAGCAATTAATGATACTCGGAGTAAGGTAGCATTTTAATAAAAACCCAAAATAATGAAACGTACACTATTAATCTACACGGTGTCAGCACTGCTTATTGCAGTTTCTGCATCTTGCACCGATATTGGTCCTGTCGAAATCTCATATTCAACAGAGCAATCTGAAATACCGGCAACTATTAATTGGTCTGAAATTGATCTGGGAAAAGAATTAATAAACATGAAAGACATGGGCGTTGTAATAAGCGGTGGAGAGAACCCAATTCCTACAGAAGAATGGGATGCTTTCAAACCAAAATATCCATGGCAAAAAAA
>JAESTN010000053.1 GCA_016763595.1 Flavobacteriaceae bacterium
AAAGGATTGAAGAGAATACTACTGCAGCACACATTGTGTTGGAAGATGTGAAATTTGAAAAAATTAGATTCGAAACCATTGTTTCTACTGTTGCTGATCAGATTGCTTTAAGTACTGGTAGTTTGGTAAAAGAATGGACAGAAAATAATAGAAATTATTACCACTATAAATCTAAAAACAAGGTGATGCCTGCAGCGGCTTACTTTTCTGCAAAGTATCAAACAAAGAAAAGCATGCACAAAGGAATTTCAATCGAACAATATTTTGATGCTGATCATCATTTTAATATTGAAGAAATTGAAAACAGTGTGAAAGAAACCTTAGACTATTGTCAAGAAAACTTTGGGGCCTACGCTTTTGATCATGTTAGAATTGCAGAAATTCCTGCACATTGGGGATTTGGAGGCTTTGCACATCCAGGTGTTATAAGTATGGTAGAAGATAGGTTGTACTTATCTGATGTACGCAATAAAGAAACGTTCAATTTGGTAGCAAAAAGAACCATACATGAAGTTGCTCATCAATGGTGGGGACATACATTAAATGCAAAACCAGTTGCTGGAGGGTCTTTATTTGTTGAAGGATTTGCAAAATATACAGAAGCGGTTGTGTTGGAGAAAATGTATGGAAAAAGGGCGTTGTATGAATTAAGTGACAACACAAGAAGAAGGTATTTTTCTGGAAGGTCTTTTGATGGAGATATAGAACCAGGAGTTTATATGGTTACAAATCAAGGATATATTTCTTACGGTAAAGCCTTAACTGTAATGCTGGGGTTGAGAGATTTAATTGGAGAAAAGCAGCTAAATAAAGTATTGAAAACGGTTACTGATAGACATCGCGTTATAAATAAATTAGAAGCGAACACCATTGAATTGTTAGAGGAAATCTATAAGGTAACTCCAGCTGAACAGCATACATTGGTTGATGATTGGGTTAAAAAAGTGATTACTTATGATATCGGGATTGAAGAAAGTAGCTATAAAGAATTAGCAAATGGGACTTACGAAATAACAGTGAACGTAAAAACAAGACGTTTTGAAACCTTGGATAGTGGCGAAATCAAACAAATATCTATAGATGAACCAATTAAGATAGGCGTCTTTACAACACATCCATCGTCTGTGAAAGATGACAGTTCTATTCTGTATTACGAATCAAATCAGTTCAATAAAGAAATGACGGAGATTAAAATAATCGTAAAAGAAAAACCTAGGTATATTTCAATAGATCCATTCGGAACAAGATCTGATGAAAATTTAAGGGATAATATTTCCAGACTATAAAGAACAAAAACGCCTCATTAAATGAGGCGTTTTTTTATAGTAAAAGATTAATGATGACTGTTTAAAACGGATATCTATTTACATTTTTATACTGCCATAACAAATTAACGATACTCCATTTTCCGTCTAACTTTGTAAGATGTAAATATTCTACCCAATTGTCTGAATACAATTTAACGGTAGCAATTCTATGATAGATATCTAATATTTTAATATGGTTGCTTGGTTTTGGCGGAAAACGGGCATTCGATTTATTCCAATTTTTCGCATTTTCAATCATACGCTCTTTAGTAAGTGGCGCAGTAACCGCTTCTTTTCTTAGTGTTCTACTAAAGCCAACAGTAACTTTATTCAGACTATCGTTCATTACCTCTTTCATCAAGTCTGGCTTTAATTCTTGTAGTGCAATTAAATAGCCTAAAGAGATTCTTTTAATGGCTATACTATCTTTTTGGGATGCTTTTGCACTGAGTTTTACATATTGATTGTTGGCAATGTCTCTTTCACGTAAAAGTTTCATATTCGGGTCATAATGTCCTTGTTTGATATAATTTCCAACAGCATCATATTCTTTGGTTCCAATAGAAAGCCCAAATTGATTCATGACCAAGGTATTGTTTTCATCATGATAGGTATATTTTACATGGTTTCCATTTTCATCATAGGTATCTTGATAAGAAGCAACACCCACAGAATTATTCGTGATTTTTAAATCCTCATTTAAATTGTAATTCGCTTTTGGAGATCCATCTTTTCGCAAGACCATTCCTGTAATTCCAAATTCGAAATAGGTAGAAATATCCTGATGCACTTTTTGCAGATTGTATCTTTTTTCTATCACCATTTTTCGTTTTTTAAACCAATGGTATTCAGAGATTTTCCAGTTCGATTCCATTGCCTTATTTGCAAGGTCGAAAAATTCTAATTTTGTATAGATCCCTTTTTTATTTTTAGTAAAAACTTCTTTATATACTTCACGGTAATTGGACATTCTTTTACCCTTTATATCAAAAAAGGTTCTGGTTTCTTTTTGCTTGTCATGGGTAATTACCACTTTGTAAACCCCAATTGAACCTAAAGAGTGCCTTCTTTCTGTAGAATAATGATTGTTTGTAATCTCAATCAATTGCTTGTCATCATTGTAGTTGAAAATATAATGAGAGGTGTTGCTAGCCGTGGCTTTATCAATAGGATAAATTCCTGCTAATTGGATGTAAGGAGATACATGATTGTATCTTAAATGTCTATAATAGTTGGTTGTTGTATTGTTTTGTGCCAATGTAATGCTAGACATACAAAGGGCAATAAGCGATATTAATAGTTTTTTGAAATTCATTTTTATCTATTTATTTATTGTTCTTTTCGTTTAATGCTTTTTCTCTCGCTTCAATTTTTGGCAATATTTTTAAATAGGCTCCTACATCCCAAGTAAGATCCCATCGATTTAAATTTTCTTGCATGGAGTTCAACCCCATTTTAGCTCTTCTTTTATCTACATTTTTAGGGTCTTCTAATGGCAATACATAAGGATCCTTACTTTCACTACTCATTGCTAACTGCGTTCCGTACACTTGTCTTTTTCCTTGGCCTAAAACCAACCTGTCATAAAACATCGCGTATTGCCTTTTGGGCAAATTACCACTGTTAACAGCGTTGGTAATTAAGGGTAAATATTTTGTTTGGGTTTTTAAATTTGAGTGTTGAATCACAAGAAATAGCGTAGAAGTACCTCGTGCACCAATTTTCTTTTTACTCGGCCATCCTTGGGCATCCAAAATGTTACTAACTTTAACTAAGTTGATAGAATCATTTTTTAGTATGACTTGCCAAAAAGCACTCATTTCTTTAGAATCTCTCCCGTATTTTTCTTCTTTTGGTCTAATTTGGCTTCTTGTGCTTTGGTCGTCAAAATAGATTTTATCTAAAACAGCAACCAATTTTTTATCAAAGTGCTTTTCAATACTAGATTTGTTTTTCTGCATAACAGTAATCAATTGATTCCACCTTTTATCTGTACGGATATTGATTAAATCTTCATCATTTTTTAGATGATTGATATCATACCAATTTAATTCATTCGCAGCTACAAATAAATGGGTGTATGCACCGTCTGAATTGTTTGCTAAAGAATTGATACAAGCTGCATTATATCTATCGTTTAAAGGCGCTTTTGGATTGACTTTAAAAGCCTGTTCATAAATTTTAGCCGCTCCTGTAAAATCTTTGTCTAAGCATAATTTCCATCCAGCACGTATCAATTCTGAATAGCTTTTTGTATTCGTTTGCGCCTGTAAGTTTGATACACTTAGAATTGCAAAACAGCATATTAATAAGTAATTTTTCATGGTTTCGGTTTTAAAATCGATGCAATCTAAAGAAAGAAGTACTTGTTTTATAGTCTAATAGACCTATTGCAATCAATGGCTCATAGAGAGTTGTTTGCTGAATTCAAAACGATTGGTAGTTGCAAAATGGAAATCTAGCTTCATTTCAGCCCTTTTTGTCTATAATAATCAAATGCAATGTGTATTCTTTTTAAGTTTGAATTTGTTTAATTGATACCTAATAAAAAGAGCAGAATGTGTAAACCGATGCATTCTGTTTCTTTTTTAAGAATTGGCACCCATTTTGTTTAAATTAGCATTCATTGAAAAAAGGATTAAATAAAAATAGTAATGATAGAAACTGAAAGGCTTATTTTAAAACCGCTGACTTATGGTCAGTTGGTGAAATATATAAAATGTGACAATTCGTTGGAAGTTGAATTGAATCTAAACGAAACTTCAAGGACGATTTCAGCGGAATTAAAAGAAGCGTTTGAGCAAACAATTCTTCCAAATGTAGCAGATAAAAGTAAAAACTATTTGTACTCAACACTTTGGACGGCAATCTCGAAAATTGACAACAAGATGATAGGTGATTTATGTATTGTTGGAGAACCAAACCCCGATGGAGAAATAGAGATTGGATACGGAGTTTATGATGAATTTCAGAACAAAGGGTTTATGACAGAAGTTGTACGTGGAATGATTGAATGGGCAAAAACACAGCCTGAAATAAAGGCAATTATTGCTTCTACAGAAAAAATTAATACGGCATCTTTCAAGGTTTTAGAAAAAAATAATTTCATTAAAATAGGTGAGAAAGGTAGCTTGTTTCATTGGAAATTGGAAATTCACACGAATTAATTTTTTATCCTCTAGAGTCAGACATAGTACACGCACATCGAAAAAATGATACACAAGCATGAAACATGTTGTTTCTTTTTTAGAATTCAAATCTCCTTTGCCAAAATTAGTATGCAATGAAAAACGTATTTAATAAAAATATTCTTCGAAACCTCATTTTTTGGTTGATCATGTTTAGCTACTTGTTTAGTTCATATTGGTATAGAAATGGTAATAAATGGTATTTGTTTGAATATATAGGGTTTAAAGTCTCACTTCAGTTTTTGTTGAGTTTAATTATCCTATATTTTTTAATGCCTAAGCTATTGCATAAAAAGAAAAATGCGCTATTTGTATTGGCAACACTCTTTTTTGTGTATGTGATTCAAACTTTTTATAGCATAGTAAGAATACATTATTTTCAAGTGTACTATCCAGAAATCTATGACACGCGTCCACCTTATATTTTATGGGATAGAATGACTTCTTTTATTGCATTTATAAGCAATATAACTTGGGTGGTTTTTCCATCAATAATATTAATAGTTATAAAGTATTATAGAGATCAGAAAGATCTTGTTGAACTGAAAGAACAAAAGAAAACTACGGAGCTCAACTTGCTGAAGAATCAGTTAAACCCACACTTTTTATTCAACACATTGAATAATCTATATGCCTTGGCTTTGAAAAAATCTGATAAAACACCAGAGGTAATTGCCAAGCTTGCTGAGATTCTGGATTATATGTTATACCAATGCAAAGACAATTATGTTTCTATTAGTAAAGAAATAGAACTGTTAGAAAATTACATTGCGTTGGAAAAAGTTAGATATGGAAATAGAGTAGAAGTAGTTTTCGAAAAAAACATTCAAAATAACGTGAATATTGCGCCATTAATTTTATTGACTTTTGTCGAAAATGCCTTTAAACATGGTGTAAGTCAGGAGTAAAATAAAGGGTTGATTGAATTAAATATTTCAGCAACTGAAAAAGAAATAGTATTTAAATTAATAAACAGCAAGCCAAAATCATTTATGGATACTATTGGTAGTGATAAGAAATCAATTGGAATGCAAAACACAGAAAAACAATTAGAATTGTTGTATCCGAATGCGTATCAGTTAGAAGTTAATGATACCATTTCAGAATATACCTTAGAATTAAAATTACAACTACATGAAAAAGTATAAATGTTTAATTGTTGATGATGAAGAATTGGCAAGAGAGTTAATTGCTACCCATGTAAGTCAATTGCCAGATTTTGAAATTGTTGCTATTTGTGCTTCTGCAATAGAAGCGAATACTATTTTAAAAAACGAGTCCATAGATTTATTGTTTTTAGACATAGAAATGCCTGTGTTAAAAGGGACAGATTTTTTAAAGAATTTGGTGCATAAACCGAAGGTAATATTTACAACTGCTCATAGAGAATATGCCATTGAGAGTTACGAATTGAATGTGGTAGATTATCTACTTAAACCCATCGTTTTTAATCGTTTTTTTAAGGCCGTTGAAAAGTTTTTAGACACGCAAATTGTGGTAGAAAAAAACAATAAAACGACAGCGTTAACGCACATTTTTGTTCAAAGCAACAAGAAGAACATCAAAGTGAACTATGATGAAATTTTATACATAGAAAGTATCAAAGATTATATTAAAATTCATACCATACATTCAAATCTAATTATAAAACACGGAATATCAGCTTTTGAAGAAAAGTTAGACAATCGTTTTTTAAGAGTACACAGATCATATATAGTCAATTCTCAAAAAGTAACTGCATACACAAAACAAGATATTGAAATTGAAGATATCGAAATTCCTATTGGCGATTTGTATAAAAAAAGTGCTTTAGAAAAACTAAAGTTTTAACGTGTAAATAGGGTGTTGATGTAGCATTAATAGGTTTGACCTACCAGAATTTTATGCTCATTTATAACAATTCTATTTCCTTCTATTTGTTGAGTTTTATTTTAGATGTTCGTGCTAATGGAGCGTTAGTAGCAACACCCAGTAAAGATAAAACTGTTAAAATTTGGAGTATTTCAATTGATTAGTTACTGGATATCAGTTTTTTAGGAGGTATGTATTGAATAGCGTGATTTATTTTAGTTAATAAAGTGTAATAGTTACTCTTTTGTGATGTCTATTAGTAAAGAATTTTATCCTTAAAGACCCTAATGAAGAAACAAATAAAAATTATAGTTGCACTATGCTTCGCTTTTAGTGCAGCGATATCAACCGCGCAAAATGTAAAACGTTACGATGGTAATATACATATTGATGCTAAAACACATGTGTTAACTGCAGATTTTACGATTACTTTTAACACATTGCCAGAAGGAAAACAGATGAAACTGTTTTTGCATGAGTCTACAAGTGATTTACAATTAAAGTCGGGGAGTAGTGTTATTAAACATACTATAACCAATGAAGAATTTATAGAGAAAGACCATGCAATAAATTTTGATAAAGCCAACATTAAAAACTTAAAACTGAATATAAAATATTCATTAAATCTTGATAGTTTAAGTAACAATGGGTTTAGATTTAATGAGAATTGGATTGAACTAAACCTATATACAGCTTGGTATCCTTTTAACACGAGTTATGGTAGATTTCCGTATACCGTTACCACTAAAATTTCTCAAGAGTATCAACTTTTTGGTTCAGGAGAAGTGGTCAATAGAAAGAAAACATGGATAATAGAGCAACAAATTCCATCTATAGATATTTCTCAAGTATTTTATAAAGGTTTAAGAGAAGAAGTGATCGGTAAAATAAAATTGTATCACTACAATATAAATTCAGAAAATGTAGAAACCATTAAAAGGAATACAAGAAGTCATTTTAATTTATTGAATTCTTGGCTAGGAAAAAGCAATTCGAATGATTTAGTCTTAGGAGTTAGCAATTTAAAACACACGACTTCTTATGCAAGGAAAAACTTTATTTCCTTATCTGTATCTAGTAAATATTCTGAGTTTTATGATAAAATTTTAGCCCATGAATTAGGTCATTTATGGTGGAATAAAGCAAGTGTTACTAATTGGGAAGAATGGTTAAACGAATCTTTTGCAGAATATTCTGCCATTATTTTACAACGTCATTTATTTGGTGAGGAAAATTTTGAAAAGAACATTAGTCGATTAAAAAAGAGCGCTTCAAAATTAGCATCTCCCTATCAGTTAAAAAAAGGAGTCAAAAATTACCAAAGTAGTGTTACGTACAAAGGAGCGTATTTTTTATATGAATTGGAAAATAAAATAGGAAGAGCGCCTATGTTTAGCTTAATGACAGCTATTCACAAAGCAAAAATTAAATCTACAGAAAAACTACTAAAATTGATTGAAGAAAAGCAAGGGAAAGAGGCAGCTACTTTCTTGCTAGAAAGACTTAAGAAATAAGTTGTACTGTTAAATTATTGGTAAAACGTTCAAAAATAGAAATATGAATGGCTATATTTTCTATTTTTGGGCGCAACCAAAATTTCACATTCATGAGAAAAATATTCTTATCAGTACTTACTTTAATTACCATTGTTACAGCAAACTTTGCACAGATTAAAGGATCTCCAATTAATATAGGGACAAACTATACAATCAACTCTAAAATCTTAGAAAAAGATAGAGAAATACAAATTTACCTACCAGATAGTTATGATACTTCTACAGAGAAGTATCCAGTTTTGTATATTTTAGATGGTCAATGGTTTTTTTCAAATGGAGTTTCAATTCAAAAATCGTTGCGAACACCAGGAGCAATTCCAGAAATGATAGTTGTAGGGATTACGAACATTAGGTCTTTACGACGTGGTTTATTTAGTGATGGTGAAAAGTTCACCTCTTTTTTGAAAGAGGAAGTGATTCAATTTGTAGACGCTAATTTTAGAACCACCAAAGAGCGTGTGATTTTTGGATGGGAAGCTGCAGCTTATTATATCAGTGAAATGATTTTAAAAGAAAAAAACTTGTTTTCTGGAGCGATTATTACTGATGGAGGTTATGCTTCTGAGGAAATGGTAAAAGGGTTTAATTCTGATAAAGAGATTTATTTGTATATGGCAAACTCTAGAAAAGATATTTACTATATCAGTTCATCTGATGGCTTTAATGAATCATTAAAGAAGGTGAATCCAAAAAACTTGAGATGGAAATACGAATTGTTTAATGACGAAGTGCATGAGACGATGCCACATTTAGCAATGTATAAAGGACTACGTTATTATTATCACAATTACGATGCGTTGGTTTTTGAAAGCATTCAGTCTTATGTTAAAGCTGGTGGATTACCTTATTTGAAATCATATATAAAAGGAAGAGAAAAACGTTTTGGAAGTGATACTAGTGTAAATGAAAGCACGCAAAACTCCTTAATTTGGCTAGGGTTGAATCGAAACAACTTTAAATATTTTAGCTTATTCATGGAGCAATTTAAAGAGGTGTTAAAAACCAATAGATATGCAAATGCGTATTGGCAAAACAAATTTGGTCAGTTTTATTTAAAACATAAAGATTATAAAAATGCCATCAAG
>JAESTN010000054.1 GCA_016763595.1 Flavobacteriaceae bacterium
GTAATCTATTTACAAAATAAATTAAATCGTGGTTCGTCGGGTATATAAAGTGAATTTCCCCAGAATTGTATCCCGACGGAATTTTATCTGATATCCGATATTCTCCAGTATTGGTCACATTATATCTTGTTATATGATCGGTATAAGAAGAAGACCAAAGATTTTGTTGGCCATCAACCGCTACTGCATGCACAAAACCACTTAGTATGTTGTTTTTAGTGGCAACTTCAGACAAATGTTTCCAACTGTTTTTGTCTTTATTCCAAAGGCTCACTCCTTTGGCAGTTCCAAAACCGATCGATCCATTTGAGACTTCACAGATCGATAAAATATTGTTGTTTTCTAGAGAATTAACTTCTCCTGGAATTTGGCTGAATGATTGAATATTTAATCGATGTGGATTGTATGAATTAAGCCCGCCTCTAAAGGTTGAAATAAAGAAAATTCCATCTTTATTTTGATAAATATCAAAAATTGAGTTGGAGCTAAGACTATTAGGATCTTCTTGTTTAAACGAAAACTTATCAATGGGCACAAGTTTTTTTAAATCTAAAATATATAGCCCTACACCATCAATACCCACCATTAAACTTTCGGGAGAGTATTCTTTTATTGCCCGTACGTTTAGTCCAATATGATTTTCTAACCCTGATGGTAAAATAAATTCGAAATTGGTTAAATTAAATGCACACAAGCCTTTTTCATCAGTACCCATCCATAATCTGTTGTGCTTTTCATCGACAAATAAAGAACGGATTCTGCCTTTATGGATATCAATATTGGGACTAGGTGAAACATCAAGTATGTTATGAACTAATTCATAGTTTTCATTTAAAATAAACACGCCATTGCTTCCTGCTAAATAAAAGGTGTTTCTTTTATCCTGAATTATAGAATGTACACTGCCCGATAATCCTCTGTAAAGTCCTGTTTTTAGTGATTTCGGATCAAATGTGTAAACCCCTGTTTCACATCCTATCCAAAATAGTCCATGATGGTCAATGTGAAGATTATTAGAAACTAACGAACTCCCAAAATTATTTTTTAGTTGATGAAAAAGTAAAAATTCATCTTCAATAATTGAGTATTTGTAGAGCGTTCCACTATTCGCTAAAAGCCAGATTTGATTCTTTTTATCCTTTTTTAAATAAAAGCGATAAAATCCTGCTTTCCTTATGTTCTCAAAATCAGGAAGTGTGTAGTGTTTAAATTTGACACCATCAAATCGATCCACTCCAGCATCTGTAGCGACCCACAAAAAACCAAGATCATCTTCAATTGTGGTAAAAACTTTACTACTACTTAATCCTTCTTTTAATCCAAATTTCTGAAACGTATTGTTTTGAGCAAAAGAACTATTACAAAACAGAAAAAAAGCGAATAGTAAAATAACACAATATCTAAATTTTTGAACCATACAAAATAAATTGAACATTATAAAAATGTAGTTCCAAATATAGGGAATAAAGCATGGGGATTATCATATCACTAGCGCAAGTTGGGTATAAAAAAAAGGCTCTTATTCCCTCAATTTTTGGGAATAAGAACCTTAAAAGACTAAAATTAATTCTTTAATTACAAATAAATCGTTTAGTCTATATTTGGGTTTGCGCTTATTTCATTCGCTGGAAAAGCCAAGTGCATTACAGAACTTTCAGCTGTCGCGAAAATCAAATCTTGTGCATTTTTCTTTGCGTAGTCATTATGTGGATTGATTACATGATCCATAAACCATTGATACCCTCTTCTACGGTTGTTATACCACTCGTGTCCTTCGGTTAATAATTCATAGTTGTATTCTTCCATTATAGCCTCTCTAAATGAATCCTGACCACCACTATATTCCGCTCTAGGGGTAAGACCAACACGTGCAAGTAATTCAGTAACATAGCCCATTTGTTGACCATTATTCAATTCATTAGATATTTCGGCTAACATAATTAGCAAATCACCATATCTGTATATGGTGGTATTTCGTTCACTTATGTTATTTGTTTTCGTCTTATCCTTAATAGTTGTCTTAAATGGTAATGTAAATGATTGATTGTAATTACTACCATCTCTAATTCCATTGTTGTATGCAGGATAAAAACTACTAGTACCTCCAAAAGTGTTCTCATACTCAGTCAAAAAGGTAGAACCCAATCGCTCCGTATCCGTCGGATAGGCTGCCAAATGTCTGTCATATACCTCTGGGTTGACTCTCAAGCCCATCCAAGCACCAAATGCTCCATAGTTTGAGATACTCCAATCTCTGAATAAATCAGACTTAATGGTGGCGTTGAACTGTATTTCAAAAATAGATTCTGGTGTATTCTCATTTGTACGTCCATCAAACAACTCATCGTAATTTGATATCAACGTATATTTTCCATAAACTTTAATCGCTTCATCATAGGCTAATTGCCAATAATCAGCCGATCCACTTTGAAGATCAGGATTCGTTGCCAAATGCATGTACACCTTTGCAAGTAACATATTGGCCGCGTACTGTTCTGGATAACCTGGGCCCTTAGCACCATTCATATACGTAATAGCACTTTTCGCATCACTAATAATCTGATCAAAAACAACCTTAGAATCTTCTTTCGGAAGATAAAGCGTTTCACTATTCACAGGTTCTGTTCGCAAAGGAATGTCACCATATAGCCTTACAAGATTGAAATAAGAGAAAGCTCGTAAAAAATAAGCTTGCCCAACAACATCTTTTATTAATCCGTCATCAGTATCAACACTTACACCTGAAATGACATCATTTGCTCTAGAAATGGTGTTGTAGTGACCACTCCAAACTATATTAACAATAAAATTCCCTTGAAGTGGATCTAAATTAAGTAAATCAGCACTCTGCCAATCTCTACTCATGTAAAAACCAGAGTTAAAATTGAGCGCTTTCGGAAAGAAATACCTATAGGTACCCCAATCTGCCAAGGCATGATACACCCCATTAAGAGCTGATTCTGCGTTATCTGGTTTGCTATATATCGTTTCTGAGGTTAGATATGGTGGCTCTTCTTCCAAACTGCAACTGCTAAAAGCGAAGAAACCCAACAGAAAAGTACACAGTATATATTGTTTAATAGTTCTCATAATAGTATTTGTTTTTTGAATATACATAGATTAGAAATTAACTGTTAATCCCAAGGTAAATGTACGTGAGTTTGGAGGGTTGAAATTATCAACTCCCATAATATTAGGGTTCTGCATATAACTAGTAACTAGCGGCGTGTACCCTTTGTAATCAGTCCAAGTAAATAGGTTTGAACCTGCCAAATAAATGTGAGCTTTACTCACATGTTTTTCAAAAGGTAAATCATATCCAACAGTTAAATTATTGAGTCTAAAATAACTTCCATCAGAAACCATTCTATCTACAGGACCTCCTTGTCCAGAAATAGTTGCTCCTATTCTTGGATAGGTGTTAGAAGGTGCATTAGGTCTCCATGCCTGCTCATAAGCCGCCACAGTAATGTTATTAAAATCACCCACTGGTGTATCAAGGGTTTCAAATGCCGTTACAAGAATATCATTTCCAAAGACCCCGTCAAACAAAGCCCTTATTGAGAAGCGTTTGTAAGAGAAGCTTACATTGGCACCGTAAATAAAATCTGGGTTTGGATTCCCAATAATCGTTCTATCGGCAATATTAATCTGACCATCACCGTTTACGTCGACAAACCTTACATCACCCGCTTCAAATCCTGGAAGGAATGTGTCGCCTGTTTGATAAATGCCGTTCGTTTTAAAACCATAAAAAAGTCCAACTTCCTCACCTTCAACAAATATATTGTAAGGACCACGGTTTCCTACGTTGTTTCCAATATAGTAAGAACGCATTTCTTCAGTATCACCCAAGTACACTGGAGCAAGTGCTTGACCCAACTCACTAATAGTGGTTTTCATAAAGGCAATGTTTCCACCGATTTCAAATTTCATATCCTTGTTTTCAAACACCATACCGTTCAATGCAATTTCCAATCCTTTTGACTCTAAGTTTCCTTTATTGGTTAAGATAGAACCAAAGCCTGCAGATCCTGGAAGATCAGCATTCTGAAGTAAATCTTTTGTATCTCTTTTATAAACCTCTAGAGACCCAGACAATCGGCTTTTAAAAAGCTCGAAATCTACACCTACGTTGATCTGCTCTGAAGTTTCCCATTTCAAGGAAGGGTTGGCCACATTATTTAAATAAAGAGCAAGTGCAAGGTTATTACCACTTTGAGCATACTGACCTGTAGTATATCCTGATAATGTTTGATAAGGAGAGACCGCTTGGTTTCCGATCTGACCCCATCCTGCACGGAATTTTAAACTGTTTATACTACTGAAAGATTTCATAAAACCTTCGTCAGATACAATCCATGCTGCAGATAATGAAGGAAAATAACCCCATCGGTTTTCTTCTTGAAACTTTGAAGAACCATCTGCTCTGAAAGAAGCTGTAAAAACATACCTATCCTTGAATGTATACGTAGCCCGTGCGTAATAGGACATTAAATTTGAGTTGGCCTTAATTATTTGATTTGGCTCTAAAATTCCCTCTGCATATCCAGGTTGTGCTGTTCTAAAATCGTGATTCGCAAAATCATTTACTGCATACAATTGGTTTTCGAAAGATGTCCCCTCATAAGAGAAACCTACCATTGTACTAATTCTATGGTTATCAGCAAAAATATTGTTATAATGAACAAGATTGTCAATATTGTATTGATTAGACGCTAAATTAGACATCCCCAACAACCCATTATTACCATCTCCCTGAAAAGTGGCTAAACCATACCAACGTCTTCTCTCTTTGTATCGTATATTTCCTCCTGCAGTCAACGTATAGCTTAATCCCTCAATAGGTAAATTATATTTCAATGAAACAGAACTAATGATTCGCATCTCCGTTGAGAAATCATCATAATCTGCCATCGATTCAAGAGGACTGAATGTATTGTCAGTGGGATCATTATCACCCAAAATTGGACTTCTCATCAAAGCAGAACCGACAACTGTTCGGTTTCCACCCCATTGATCTGCGTCCTGAAACATACTTCCCTTACCGTAATAGGCACTGATTTTCGTGTCAATTTTTAACTTATCAGAAACTTGACTTCCTAAATTGATTCTTAAATTACCACTTTGGAGATTGGAAGATTCTGTAACTCCTTCCAAATTATTGTATCCAAAAGATATATAATGATTACTCTTCTCTGTTGCTCCAGAAATAGAACCACCATAAGAAGTACTCATACCAGTGGTGTACATTTTATCTTGATAGTTTATCAACGTTGATGCTGTAGGGTCTGTTACCCCATCACGCACAACAAATACCTGGTCATTGTTGATTACATATCTTGGAGAATCACCAGTAAGTGCTAATGCTTCATTTCGATACTTCGCGAAATTTACACCATCTAAAACATCAATCTTATTGTCAATTGTATTAAAAGACGAAGTTACATAAGAACTAACTTTGGCTTTACCCATAACCCCTTTTTTTGTAGTGATAAGCACCACTCCGTTGGCACCTCTAGAACCGTATATCGCAGTTGCTGATGCATCTTTAAGTATCTCTATACTCTCTATGTCTCTTGGGTTAATACCATTCAATCCATTTTGAGCTTCCTGTATCCCTCCAACCGACGAGGTTGCTGAAATAGCATCTTGACCTGCACTGGACATTAGAACACCATCTATTACATACAATGGTTCATTGTTTGCTCTTAAACTACTTCCTCCTCTAATTTTGATGCTTATTCCTGA
>JAESTN010000055.1 GCA_016763595.1 Flavobacteriaceae bacterium
CAATTCTTTCTTTTAATTCTGCTATATTGCTAGCAAAACTATATGTTAATGCATGCATTTTACACAAATGCTCTGCGGTTAATTGATGTGGAGTTTCGAAATAATCTAACGCATTCGTAGATTTTGGACCAGGAATGAACCTAAAAATTCCACCACCACTATTATTAATAATTATAATTCTAAAACTACTTGGAATATAAACATTCCACAACGCATTGCTATCATAAAAGAAACTTAAATCTCCAGTCACAAATACCGTTTGATTTTCCGCTGCTACAGCAGCACCAATTGCTGTACTAGTACTTCCATCAATTCCGCTTGTTCCTCTATTACAAAAAACCGATACTGTATCGTTTACATCAAACAATTGTGTATACCTAATAATTGAACTGTTTGCTAGTTGCAATTGCGAATTATCTGGAATACCTCCCAATACCTGTTCAAAAACCTTTAAATCAGAAAAAGGAACTTGATCTACATATTCTTGATGCTTAACTTTTCTTTTTTCTTTTTCAGACAACCATTTTTGTTCGTACTCACTTTCAATAAAATCTAACGCTGTAAGTTTTGGCAAAAACTCAATTGGGGCTTCATTGATATATTCTGATAAACACTGAAAGGTATCTATTGATTTTAATGCATCTATATGCCAATGATGATTTGGTTGCTGTTTTCTTAAAAATTGTTTGATCTTTTTAGAAACAATCATTCCGCCAAAAGTTATTAATACTTCAGGTTTCAATTCTTCTAATTGTTCTTTTGATAAAGGAAATATTAATTGATCAATAGAATTAATCGTTTTATTTGATGCTATATTAGAGGTTGTTTCTGTAAGAATAATTACAGAATTATCATTTTCAAATTGATTTAACAGCCCTTGTAAGGTGTTATCTGGATAGTTGGTTCCTACTAAAATCATTTTTTTAGTAGCATCCTTCCAAATATCTTTTAATCTCCCATCCTCTAATTTGTCTTTACAAGAAACTTGAGGCAACATAATTTTATCAAAAGATTGCTTCACTTTTTTCGCAATAACACGCTCTAATTCTGCTACTGTTTCATATAAAGGTTCATCAAAAGGTACATTGATATGAATGGGGCCTTTTTTAGAAATTGCCGTTTGTAGTGCTTTAGATATTAAATTGATATTGAACATTGTCTTCGTAGCATCTTCAATCAAGTTTGCAGAAAACAAAATATGATTGTCATACACGTTTTCTTGCCTAATGGTTTGTCCATCACCAATATCAATTAAGTGCTTAGGCCTATCCGCAGAAATTACTACTAACGAAATATTGCTATAAAAAGCCTCTGCTATTGCAGGATAATAATTCAACAACGCAGAACCAGAAGTACATAAAACTGCCACTGGTTTTTGAGTTTGTTGTGCGATTCCCATTGCAAAAAAAGCAGCACAACGCTCGTCTACAATGCTCATTGTTTTTATGTTCGGGTGATTTGTAAAACCAACCGTTAACGGAGCATTTCGAGAACCTGGAGAAATCACAACCGTATCAATAGAATATTGATTACATGCTGAAATTACAAGTTGTGCGAGTTCTTTTTTTGGGTACATTTTTTTTAAGTTACAAAGGTTCAAAGTTTGCAAGTTACAAAGTTAGTATGTTTTATGATTGCAGCAATTCTTAAAGAAGTAAAAAGTCAGAAAATTTTAAAAGATCAAACTTTTTCATTTCCTGACTTAGTTATTTTGAATCTCTGTTACTTTTTTTTAGTTCCCTTTTTGGTAATCTGCTAAAAATTGAGCCAAACCACTATCTGTTAATGGATGCCTTAACAATCCTTCAATAGCACTTAAAGGCCCTGTCATTACATCAGATCCTAATTTAGCACAGTCAATAATATGCATTGTATGACGTATTGAAGCTGCTAAGATTTGTGTTTCAAATCCGTAATTATCATAGATCAAACGAATCTCAGAAATAAGATTTAAACCATCTGTAGAAATATCATCTAAACGTCCAATAAACGGAGAGACATAAGTTGCTCCTGCTTTTGCAGCCAATAAGGCTTGCCCTGCAGAAAACACCAATGTCACATTTGTTTTAATTCCTTTTGATGAGAAATACTTACATGCCTTCACACCATCTTTAATCATAGGTAATTTCACTACAATTTGTGGGTTTAAAGCAGCCAATGCTTCTCCTTCTCTTACCATTCCTTCAAAATCTGTAGAAATTACTTCTGCAGAAACATCTCCTTCTACCAATTCACAAATTGCTTTGTAATGGTTAATGATGTTTTCTTCTCCTGTAATTCCTTCTTTTGCCATTAAAGATGGATTTGTCGTTACTCCGTCTAAAATTCCTAAAGCTTGGGCTTCTTTAATTTGATCTAAATTCGCAGTGTCAATAAAAAATTTCATTCTGTATAAGTATTTGTAGTGTTATTTATTTTTGGGGCGTTTAAACAGGCTTTACGCACTCGCTTTTTTCGTTAAAAAAAAGAGCTCAAACATTTGCTTCAATCCCTAACGCAAAGATAAGTACTTGCATATTATTTTAGTACAGGAACAAAAACTATTTTCCTACCATTTATAAACAATTTTAATGTGTCTTCTTTTAGTAGCTTTCGAAACGTACCATTACGTATGCTAATTCTTTTTACATATTTCTTTTTTTCAAAGAAATCTTCATAATCAAAATAAAGACAGCTATCTTTTATAAAAATTTTAGAACACCCTTTAATTTTGAGGTTTTTCTTAGAAAAAAAATGATATGTCTTTAATTCTGGGGTATCAAAAACCTCTACTTTATCCACAAAATCATTAGCTACAGTTGGCTTGTAAATATGATAACGTGGCGCTCCTAAAGGCATTAATAAACAAGAAGAATATAGCAACAAGATTAAACCAGCGCACAATACTCTCATAATTTATAATGATTCATTAATAGTTTTTCATACATTTTATCTGGTAAGATACGTTTTAATACGATGGAGAATTTTTCCATAAACCCACCAACCTTATAATGTGCTTTTGGGTTTTTAGTAGTGATCACTTTAAAAACTGCTTTTGCCATTTCTATAGGATCCATTCCGCTTTCTACATGAGCGTCCATTAGTGCTAAATTCTCTTCGTACACCTTTTTATACGCAGAATCTTCAAATACAGGTGTATGATATCTTCCTGCAGCAATGTTGGTAGCAAAATCTCCTGGAGCAACATTTACAATATCAATTCCAAAACTCTTCACTTCCATTCTTATTGCCTCTGTTACCAATTCTAATGCTCCTTTAGTCGCAGAATATATTCCTCTATAAGGCAATCCCATATACCCGGCAATAGAAGTTACATTAATTATGGTTCCTGAGTGTTGCTTTCGCATTTGTGGCAATACCGACTTCATAACATCAATAGCTCCAAAAAGATTTGTGTCAAACACCTTACGCATTTCATCAGTTGGAGTATCTTCTATAGGACCAGTTATTCCCATTCCGGCATTATTCACTAACACATCTAGTCTTCCTTCTTTTTCAATAATCAATGAAACAGCTTTCTCAATAGTTTCTACATTTAAAACATCCAATGCGATTAAATTGAAAGCGTATTTATTTGCTTTTTTTGAACTTCTACTCGTTCCGTATACAACAAATCCTTTTTCTAGTAAAAAATTTGCTATTGACAATCCTATTCCAGATGAAGCACCAGTAATTAAAACTACTTTAGACATTATTATTGATGATTTTGAGTGTTATAATGAAAGCAAATATCTTAAAAGAAACTTTAAGAAACTAAAAACGTGAGGGATAATTTAGGTTGATCTATTACGAAACTTTAGCGCATAAAAAATGGCAAGCTACCTACATCACACTGCTACAACCTAATACCCTTGCTGCGTTCCCGCCCTGGGGGATTCAAAGGGAGCTAGTTGTGTAGGACTTGCCACTGCAAATTTACAATCATTTTTAAGTTTGTACAATCTTTTTTCATCAATTTTGTAACATTTTTTACTCTTTGGTTACTAATCAATTGTTTAAAGATGTTATCTACATTTTTACAGAAACAAAAATGAAATCAATATATTTGTATAACTAACTAATTATCAAACAAAATGGAAAATCAAGTATCAAGTAAAAGTATTATTTTAAACTACGGAGTATATTTAGGAGTCATTTCAGTTATCATGAGCCTAATTGTTTATGCAACGGGAAATCATCTTCAACCTCATTGGGCTGTAAATCTTATAAGTGTTTTAGTAATGATTACTTTTATTGCTTTGGGAATGGGTAAGTTCAAAAGTAGTAACGGTGGCTATATGTCTTGGGGAAAAGCGGTGAAAAATGGTATGGGAATTGTTTTAATTAGCATGCTTATTACGATCCTTTACTTGTTTCTTTTTATAAACTACATTGAGCCAGAATTTAAAACTCAAACTTTAGAAATAGCTCAACAAACTTGGATTGATTCAAATATGACAAGTGAACAAGTTGAAACTACAAGAAAAATAGCTGACGAATATTTTTCTTTATCTTTATATGGAAGCATTATTATTATGAGTTTGTTTTTCGGATTTGTAATCTCTGCAATTACTGGAGCAATAATGAAGCGATCGCCTGAAGAGCAATACTAATTTTAAGAAATATTTAAACGAATTAAAGGTAAAACATATCATTATGTTTTACCTTTACCTTTTTAGACAACTTTCTTAATTGTAAGCATATGGATATATCGGTAGTTATACCTTTATTAAACGAAGAAGAATCTTTACAAGAATTATATAGTTGGATTGCAAAAGTTATGCAATCCAATTCTTATGAATACGA
>JAESTN010000056.1 GCA_016763595.1 Flavobacteriaceae bacterium
ATGATATTGGACTAGTAACTCCAGACGAATTCTCCTATGATGGAAAAGCACCCGTTCAAATGGTCTATTTAGATTACAGCATTCTAAAACCAATGCATGTAGATTATATCGCTATAAAATTTGATAAATCATTCGATAGTTTGAATGTCGGTTATGTCCCGTTTAGAGTAGAATGTGATGATCTCCCTTGGATTGACACTGAACATATTAAAAATGCCAAAGGAGGTTCTGGAATTGGTTCACTTAAAAAAGGAGATCTTCATGCAGAACAACTATTTCTTCCTTATTACTTTTTAGACAAATCCAACAACGATAGAAAATATTTAGACACTAAAGTGACCTTATTAAATGATGTTCTTTTGAATTATAAAATAAAATTTATTGTGGGAAAAGATTCCTTAGAAACGATCAACTTAAAGGACTTTTATTTTAATCATAACAAGACAGATAGTCTTCGTGTTATTGCGGTAAAACGTACTGATATCCCAAGTGGGTGTGCTAAACCAAAATCGAAAGGACCATACGGAGCGTAATATTTTCACAAGTACAAAACACGAACTGTAGTTTATTATTTTAGCAAAAACCGAACTTCATCTCCTGCAATCTTCTGTCCGAATTTAGAAATTGCATAGTCCGACAGCTGTAAAACTCTAGGATACCCTCCTGTAACCTGACAGTCTCTCATTAACACGATTAACTTTCCCGAAGGAGTTAATTGCACCGTTCCTGGTAAAACACCAGACGTTAAAATAGGCTTCAAGTTATTCTCTAAAGATTCTTCTAATTGATAACCTACTCTATTATTATTATTTGAAATTGTAAATACTCGAATTATTAGATTTTCCTGTTGCTCTTTAGACAATAAATAAAATTCTGGTCCTTTGGTGACACTTATTTTATTCGCTGAAAAGTGCTGTGCATCAACTTTAATCTTTGCATGTGATTTCTGCTTAATTGGTTCATTAAAACCAACGGATAGTGTATCTCCTTTTTGCAAATATGAGCTAGCAGTAATTCCTTTATAATAACTTCTACTTTTAAGAACTGTTTCTGTATCAAACCCTCCTAAAACACATAAATACGTTCTAACTCCGTATTTTTTAGACCCAAATGACAAAATGGCTCCTTTAGGCACTTTAAAAACCGAATTCAAGGCTACCAATTCACCATCAATTGTTGGATTAAAATCAGCACCTGTCAAACAAATGGTCAACCCTATTTCAAATTGAAGTTTGCACCCGCCAAAAGGAATCTCCAACACAGCTGCACTCTTATTATTATTCAGTAATTGATTTCCAATACTTGCTGAATGCAAATCCATTGCTCCAGAAATAGGCACTCCAATATGTGCAAAACCTATTCTACCCAAGTCTTGAATTGTACAATATATTCCAGGGTTTAAAACTGTAATCATTCTATCTTTTTAAGTTGATATGTATTGTTTTCTAGTTGTTCTTTAATTGATGTATAGGCCTCAAAAGAAATACTCTCAAAAGAAATTTTATCTCCTGTTTTAGCAAAACAAGGCGTTATTTTATCTATATCAAAAAAAGATACCGGAGAATTCCCAATAATATTCCAACCTCCAGAACTTTCAGTTGGATACACTCCTGTTTGACTACCACCAATAGCCACAGCTCCTTTTGGAACACGTAATCTTGGTGTTTCTTTTCTTGGTATTGCAATTTTCGAATTCAATCCACCTAAATATAAAAAGCCTGGTAAAAACCCAATAAAATACACTTTGTAAACAACTTCGGTATGCAACCGAATAATCTCTTTAACAGATTTGTTTTTACGCTCAGAAACAAGCTCTAAATCAATTCCGAATATTGGATCATAACAAACCGGAACACTCCAATGTATGCCTCTTATGGTTGAAATAATTCCTTTTTGAAAATACAACTCTTTTAAAAAAGCGACTTTGCTTTGAAATTTTTCAATTTCAAAATTATAAACTAGCAATAACGAATTATACCCTACAATAACATCTTGCAACTTCAACAGTCGTTCAATCTTCGTTTTATAGGCTACAATATCTTGTAGAACATCTTCACTTATAACAGCAGGCCACTCAATTAGGATGGCGTTTTTTCCAAAGGTTTTATATGTAAGTTGATTAAGCAATTTGAATGTTTTGTTTTTTTAATAATCTTGTAATTTCTTTTAAAATTTCCAAGGCATTTTTATGATCACCATGAATACAGAAAGTATCTGCCTTAATAGAGACTAGGACTTTGTCTATTGTTAGTACCTTTTCATTTTCAATCATTTGCCTTATGTGATTAAAAACAACTGATGGATTACTTATAACTGCATTCTTATTTGATCTTGACACTAAAGACATGTCCGTATTATAATTCCGATCTGCAAAAGCCTCATATTTTATGTTAATACCTCTCTCTTTTGCAACCTTTTCAATTGCAGAATTATAAGGAACGTAGACACAAACACCTTTGGTAAATCGCTCTATTGAATTGATATAATTTGTTGCGGCATCAATATCTTTAGCAATCAAATTATACAAGGCTCCGTGGGCTTTAATATGATGCATTTTAACATTAAAGATTTCTAATCGTTGGGCAATTAATTCTAATTGAGACTGAATACTTTTCTTTAAATCGTGGGCCGAAATATTCAGTATTTTTCTCCCAAAATTAGTCTGATCTGGAAATGATGGATGTGCTCCAATCTTTACTTTATTCTTTATAGCTAGCTCAATTGTCTCATCAATTGTATCCTTAGTTCCAAAATGTCCACCACATGCTATATTGCAAGATGAAATATATGGCATTAACAACGCTTCACCAACAACACCTTCACCTAAGTCACAATTAACATCTATAATTCTCATTAAAACAGGTTATAATTAAACACTTTCAAAATCCCTTTAAGTCCTAAAAAGACGGTTGCAATTACAATGACAATCCCTAAAATATTTTGAGTCTTAGAATTTACATAGTTCCCCAGTACAGATTTTTTATTCATAATCCAAAGTAGTACTCCAGCAATTACTGGCAACAACATTCCATTTGCTACTTGTGCAAATTTTATAATTTCAATTGGTTTGATTCCTAAGGAGGAAAACACAACACCTAAAATCAACACTACAAACCAAACGAATCGAAATTTTTTAGATTTCAATCCTTCTTTCCAACCTAAACATCCTTTAGCAACATATGCAGCAGCCAATGGAGCTGTGATTGCAGATGTGATTCCTGCAGCAAAAAGCCCTAGAGATAAAAAGTATTTCGAAAATTCTCCATACAAAGGAGCCAATCCTTTTGCCAAATCAGATGCATTCGTTATGGTGGCGTTTTGTATGCCTGCAGCAGAGATTATAATTGCCATAGAAACCAGACCTCCCAGTATTATAGAGATAATCGTATCTTTTTTCACATGGGGTAAATCCTCTTTTTTATGCCATCTTTCTTTTACTAAAGCGGCATGAAGGAACAAATTATATGGCACAACAGTAGTCCCTATTAGTCCTATTACCGTTAACAAACTTTTGTCTGGAAAACTCGGTACAAGCGCTCCTTTGAACATTTCTATTAAATTAGGCTTTGTAATTATAGCTGTAATTACAAAGGAAACACTCATTACCAATACTAAGGTAATTAATACCTTTTCTAAGATCTTATAATTCCCAATATACAATAACACAAAAGCTATTACACCTACCAACACACTAATTAGGTTGATTGAGAAACCAGCAATATCAATAGCTATTTTCCCCAATACAGTTTCCAAACCTAAAACTCCTCCACTAATATTCCCTGCTTCATAAGAAGCATTCCCAACAACAATTGCAGCTAGTATTAAGAGGGTAACAACCTGTTTTAAAAACGGAATTTTAATTTCTTCTCTTATAACTTCTGACAATCCTTTTTGAGATATAACCCCTAATCTAGAGGCCATTTCTTGCAAAACGATTGTTGCAAAAATTGAAAGCAACATTGCCCACAATAAATTAAATCCAAAATTTACTCCGGCAAGTGTACAAAGTGTCACGGTTCCTGGACCAATAAAAGCAGCTGCTATTAAAGTACCGGGGCCTATATTTTTAAACCAATTTCTAATCATACTATTAAGATTGTCTTTTCTATAAAAGTAGAAAAAAGAATCCATAAAAAAAGCACCTCTATTGAGGTGCTTTTTTATTAATATATTTTAAAACTATACTAGTGGTCCACCAGCCATAATTTCTTCATTTGCAAATTCTTCAAATTTCTTGAAATTTGATTTGCATGAATCTGCTAATTTTTGAGCTGTTTTATAATACCC
>JAESTN010000057.1 GCA_016763595.1 Flavobacteriaceae bacterium
CTTATTAGCGGAAGTGGCCCTCAAGACCGAGACGAAAGTTATATGGGGCACAAAACATTCTTAGTATTGTCAGATCATTTAACGAGACAAGGAATTGGGGTTTTGCGTTTTGATGATCGAGGTTTTGGAAAATCTACTGGTGATTTTGGAACTGCAACAACAGCAGATTTTGCTAAAGATGTATTAAGTGCGGTAACATATTTAAAAACTAGAAATGACATCGACATAGAGCATATTGGATTGATTGGCCATAGTGAGGGTGGAATCATTGCACCATTAGTCGCAAACCAAACCAAAGATGTTTCGTTTATCGTATTGTTAGCATCTACTGGCGTTTCTGGGACTGAGCTGTCTGTTAGGCAGTCTAAAACCTTAAGAGGATTTCCAGTAGACGATGAAGTTGCCTATGAGAAAAATACTAGAAAAGCAATTGCAATTGTAACCTCTAATAAAAGCACCGAAGAGATTAAAACAGCATTAAGAGCACATTACAATGCCTTTTTGAGACCAATTTTAACTTCTTTAGGAGCTCCAGAAAAAAATATCAATGCCTTTATAGATAATCAGGTTAAAACCAGTATAAAACCATGGTCTCGTTATTTTTTACAGTACAACCCAGCGGATGAATTTGAAAAACTACAAATCCCGGTATTATCATTGAATGGTAGCAAAGACACTCAGGTTGATGCAAAAATCAATCAAACGGGAATTAAAAATGCATTGGTTAAAGGAAAGAACAAAGAGTATAAAATTTTAGAGTTAGAAAATTTGAACCACTTTTTTCAAGAATGTGAAACAGGAAAGATGAATGAATACAGAAAAATAGATCAAACATTTTCTCCTATTGCATTAAATGAAATATCTGATTGGGTTTTAAAAAGAGTTAAATAATGCCTTGATAATTTATTGAGCTACTATTCTTTAACAAATAATTAATAGAGTTACTTGTAAGTAAGTGTAATTTTGAAGACATATTTCTAAATCAAATCAAAACCTTATATCATGAAAAAAAATGTATTAGTACTAGCAGTATTAGTTGTAGCAATGTTGTTTTCTAGCGAAATGTCAGCGCAAAAATTTAGTGGATTAGATAAAAGCCCATTAGATAAAGCTTTGTATGCGACTAAAGCAGAGGGCGTAAAAACAAAAATTGTTTACAGTAGACCTCAATTAAAAGGAAGAACAGTAGCATCTCTAACACCAGCAGGAAAAATGTGGCGTTTGGGAGCTAATGAAGCGACAGAAGTTACTTTTTATGGTAACGTTATGTTTGGTGGGAAATCTGTAAAAGCTGGAACCTATGCGATGTTTGCAATTCCAGGAGCAAAAGAATGGACAATCATTTTAAACAAAGATTTAAATGTTTGGGGTAATTACCAGTACAGAAAAGGACAAGATGTTGTACGAGTAAAAGCGAAGGCAACTAATGGAGAAGAGACATTAGAAGCTTTTTCTATTGCATATTCTAAATCTGGAGATATTCATTTAGGGTGGGGAACAACTGTTGTTACCATTTCTGTTAAATAAGATTTATTTTTTATAGAATAACCGTAAACATTTTTGTTTGCGGTTTTTTTTATGTCTATAAAATAGATTTTCAGGTAGTTATCTTTTTCAGGTGTTAAAATTTCAAACACACTAACAAATTGGCATGAGAATTGTCTTAGAAGAAACAAATTAAAAATAAGTTATAATGATTAAAAAATTATGGATTGCAATTATTGCAATCGGAATTGCAGGAACTGTTACTGCACAGGATGTGAAGTTTGGAGTAAAATTAGGAATGAACGTTTCTTCCACTCATGAAAGTCAAGTAAATAGTTTAGATCCAAAAACAGGATTTGTCTTTGGGGTTACTTCAGAATTTTCATTGACAGAAAAATTTTCATTACAGCCAGAGTTATTATTTTCTCAACAAGGAGCAAGGGCATCAGATGATGATTTTACATTAGACTTAAATTATATTACAATGCCTATAATGGTAAAGTATTATGTTGTAGATGGATTTTCTATTGAAGCAGGACCTCAATTTTCTTTTTTAGTTAAAGATGAGATTGTGGACGGATCACAAGTAACAGACGTAACAGCAGAAAGTTTTGATTTAATGGCAAATTTAGGATTGGGATACCAATTTAAAAATGGTCTTTTCTTTCAAACGAGATACAATTTAGGATTAATTGATACTAATATTAGTGAAAATCTTAATGTTAAAAATGGTGTTTTTCAAATGTCATTAGGATATCAATTCTAGGAAAGCTAACAAAATATATAAAAAGCCTACTAACTTAGTTAGTGGGCTTTTTTGTTTTAGGAGTTTTACTAATTAAATATACTCCAGAAATGACCAAAAAGCAGCTTGCTATTTTTATAGGATTGATGTCTTGAGCATATTCAGTATGACCAAAGCCATAGGCATAAATGCTGACCATTATAAAGCTTACTGCTGGTTGTAAATACACATAACTTCCAGTTACAGATGGAGTAACCGTCTTTAAAGCATAAATATTAAATAAGTAAGCTAAAAATGTAGTTCCAATAATCACAAAAGCAATTACTAGATATGTTTGGGTAGTAAAAGCAGAAAAATCAGTTTGTAAAATATCTGGAATTCCAAAAGGAAGCATAAAGAAAAACCCAAATAAAAATACCCAACTAATTACAGTTAAAGGACTGTATTTTTTCATCAATGGTTTTATAAGGACTAAATACAATCCGTAAGAACAGGCATTTAAAAAGATCAAAAGATTTCCTAAAAGAGAACCAGTCCCTTCAGCTTGATTTCCATACCAAATTAATAAAACAGCACCTATTCCGCCAATTGCAAGACCAAGCAATTTGTTTTTAGTGATTTTTTCTTTCAAAATAAATGCACTTAAGATCAAGACTACAATCGGAATAGTAGTAATAATTATAGACGCATCAATTGGTGACGTTAAATTTAGCCCATGAAAAAATAACAATTGATTTGCAGCAACTCCTAATAATCCACAAAAAATTAATCTTGGAAAATCTTTTTCAGCAATCTTTTCTTTTAGAAACGATTTGATAAACCAAAATAATAATCCTGCTCCAACAATACGTAAAAAAATAAAAGCAGAAGGCCCAATTTTATTTGGCATTATACCTTTGGCAATTAAATAATTAGCGCCGTAAATAACATTAGCGCCTAATAATGCTACATGTGCTTTTAAAATATTGTTTTTCAAAATCCCGAATTTAAGACTACAAAGAACCGTCTTTTTTATGAACGAATTACTTGTTAAATAAAGAGATACTCTTTTTCTATTTTTGTTGATTTTACCTCCCTCAATAACACCTATTTAAGCAAGTTCATTTTTGCTTTCTTCTTTTGTAGAATAGCCGTAACTTTGGCGCTTCTAAAAAAGTAGAGAATATCATGCAGTACGATCATATAGAGATAGAAAAGAAA
>JAESTN010000058.1 GCA_016763595.1 Flavobacteriaceae bacterium
CCGGGTTCTGGAGAGGGACTAACTCCTGTAAATACTGATGGAACTGACAATCCAGATTATACAGATACTAATTCTGACAACGAAGGAGCTAATGATACAACTGAAGCAGGATTAACACTTTCTGGAACTGTGGGTACAAATGGATTAGATAGCAATATGGAAGCTGCTGATGATTACACCGATGTAAACGGTGTTCTTAATGATCCAACAACCTTACCAGATGTTGATTTAGATGTAAACTCAGGTGGTGATGTTGATTTTAGAGATGATATTACTACTTTTCCTGATAACGATAATGATTCGGTTCCTGATTATTTAGATATTGACGATGATAATGACGGAATCTTAGACACCGTTGAAGATGCCAATGGAGATGTAGATAATGATCCTGCCACAAATCCTACAGACACCGATGGAGATACCATTCCAGATTATTTAGACTTAGATTCAGATGGTGATGGAATCCCAGATACTATAGAAGCACAGACAACCATAGGATATATAACACCAAGCGGAACAGATTCTGATGGAAATGGATTGGATGATGCTTTTGAAGTAAGCCCTGGCTCTGGAGAAGGATTAACACCCGTTAATACCGATGGAACTGACAATCCAGATTATACAGATACTGATGCGGATAACGAAGGGGCTAATGATACTACTGAAGCAGGATTAACACTTTCTGGAACCGTTGGCATTAACGGATTAGATAGCAATATGGAAACTGCTGATGATTATACAGATCCTAATGGAACCATTAATGATCCAACAATATTGCCAGATGAAGATAATGACGTTGGCACAGGTGGTGATGTAGATTATAGAGATACATCCAATGCTATTGATAATGATAGGGATGGCATTCTTAATGTTATAGATATAGATGATGACAATGATGGAATCTTAGATACCGTTAAAGATGCAAATGGAGATGCAGATAATGACCCAGCTACTAATCCTACAGACACTGATGGAGATACCATCCCTGATTATTTTGATTTAGATGCTGATGGTGATGGAATTCCCGATACCATTGAAGCACAAACTACTACGGGCTATATCGCACCAAGCGGAACAGATTCTGATGGGAATGGATTGGATGATGCCTTTGAAGTTTCTCCTGGTTCTGGAGAAGGATTAACACCCGTAAATACCGATGGAACTGACAATCCAGATTATACAGATACCAATTCTGATAATGAAGGTGACAATGACACAATTGAAGCAGGATTAACACTTTCTGGAACAGTAGGCTTTAACGGATTGGACAATACAATAGATACAATTGATGACTACACAGATGTAAATGGAACCATCAATAACCCAGCAACATTGCCAGATGATGATGGAGATGTTAACTTAGGTGGTGATGTAGATTATAGAGACGAAACTATCAATGAAAATCCTGGAGGTGTAAATGGGAATATTCTTTGGTTAAGAGCAGATATCGCCGTTACAGGTACAACTATAATAACAAATTGGGAAGATCAATCCAATAGTGATTTCGATGCCACTGCTGTAACAGGCCCAGAACTAATTACCAATGGCGTAAACTTTAATCCAACTATAAATTTTAATGGATCCGATGAGTTTATGCAAATTTCAAGTGGTGTTTTAGGTAATAGTTCTTATACTAATTTATGGGTCTATTCAGTCGTTAAACCTACAAATATTGATGATTCATATATTTTCCAAGAAGAAGGAAGCGATAGTAATTATTATTTCGATCAAAGAATTCCTTCAACGGATAATACATTTAGCTATAGTATTGGAACATCAAATACCCTTTTTACAACATCAACAATTAGCAATTTTGAAAACAATTTTAATATTTTCAATTTTGGGTCGAGTACAACAACAGCAACTCCATCTGGAATTCGAAAAGCATTCTATAAAAATGGAGAACAAATTAATACAGACAATAATTCAGAAACATTAACAGGAGGAAATAACTCTTTTTACATTGGTAGTCAAGAAGGAAATGAAAGATACTTTGAAGGAGAAATAGCAGAGCTGATCGTTTATTCTTCAATACCAAGCGCAATCGAACAACAAAAAATTCAGTCCTATTTGGCAATAAAGTATGGCGTAACTTTAGACATTTCTAATAACGATGCTACAATAACTGAAGGAGATTATATACTGTCAGACAATACAACAAAAGTATGGGATTACAGTTCAAATACTACCTATCATAATGATGTGGCAGCTATCGGCAGAGATGATACTAGTGTCTTTAATCAAAAACAATCCAAATCTATCAATTCAGATGCCTTAATTACCATAGGTTTAGGAACTATTGCAACAAACAATAGTGCGAATGTAAATTCTTTTTCTAACAATAAGGACTTTCTTGCTTGGGGAAATGATGGAACTGCAACAATGAGCACCACGAGTTATACATTTATGTGTTCTACAGAGTTAAAATTAGACAGAACCTGGAAAGTGGTAGAAAATGGTACAGTTGGAGTTGTGAAATTAGCAGCAACCCAAGCTACAATTGATGCATTATTAACAACATCAAATACGTTAAAAATGCTATTGGTTGCAGATGATGCTACATTTACAACCAACACAGAACTCATTTCGCTCAATTCAGAAAGTGTTAATGGTGTAAATCAGTATACTACAGACTACGATTTTGACGGCACTAAATATTTTACCTATGTAGAAATAAACGGAATTATTTGGAATGGTGATTCTGCTTCTTGGACGGGAGGAGCAGGAACAGCAAGTGCGCCAAGCACTGATGGAGACGATTTACCTAAAGTATTAATCATCGATTCAGAAATATCACAGACTAATGTTAGTTTATCTGAAGATGCCACTGTTGGCTGTGCTTGGATAAAACCGAACTCTGTATTGTCTGTAAACACCAACATCGGGCTACAAATTACAGACGATTTAGTACTGGATGGTGAACTAAGATTAATAGGTGAAGCACAATTGGTGCAAACACATTCGGGAACCAGTTTAATAACCGGAACTAGCAAGTTATACAAAGACCAACAAGGAACAGTAACCAATACATATAGATATAACTATTGGTCATCACCCGTTACTACTGTAGGAAGTAGTACATTTAGTGTAAGTGACGTAATGAAAGATGGAACAAGTCCTACATCAAGTGTATCTACTCTAGTAGATATAAATTTTACTGGAGGTCTGGATGGAAGTCTAACAACCCCAATAACCATTAGTTCTTATTGGATATATTCATATCAAGATGGGTGGGTCCAGAAACTGCAAAATGGAACTTTGAACAGAGGAGAATCTTTTCTTTTAAAAGGACCAGGCGCAGTACAGAACTATACTTTTACTGGAACACCAAACGATGGTGATATTACTATAACCGCCTCTGCAAGTACGCACTATTTAATTGGTAATCCTTATCCCTCTGCACTAGATGCAACTGCATTTATAAATGACAATACCGCCTCTATTATTGGAACATTATACTTTTGGGAACATACAGGAGAAGATGTAACGAACCACTATTCTGGGGGTTATCAAGGAGGATATTCTATTAGAAATGCTTCCACTGGTGTTGCGGCTACGGTAGATGTTACAGGTACTTCTGGCTTAGGAAATGGAGTATATCATGTACCTGGACAATACATTCCTGTAGCACAAGGTTTCTTTATTGAATCTAGTGCAACTGGAGGCACAATTACATTTAATAATTCTCAACGATTCTTTCAGGTAGAAGATGGAAACAATTCTATTTTCCTTAAAAACACCACTGGAAACTCTTCAAATCTAAATACAAGTACACTACCGGTTATTAAATTAGGTTTTGAATATACTAACAGTGAAGGAAAAGAACTACATAGGCAGTTGGGTATTTCTTTTAAATCAGGAAATACCGCTGCTTTTGAAAATGGGTATGACAGCCAACTATTTGATCTAAATACTACCGATGCGTATATCAAATTTACGGGACGTGATGACAAATATGTCATAACTGGAGTTCAAGAAATATCAGAAGAATTAGAAGTTCCAATTAGTCTA
>JAESTN010000059.1 GCA_016763595.1 Flavobacteriaceae bacterium
AAAACCATATTCATATTCTTTGGTTTTTAACTCTTCTCTTAAATTGTCTTCGGTATACTTGCTCATAATTGAGTTGTAATTTTATAAAGAAAAACTTTCTCCGCAACCACAGGTGCGGTTTGCATTTGGATTGTTAAACACAAATCCTGTTCCGTTTAATCCGCCAGAATATTCTAAAGTTGTTCCTACTAAATACAAGAAACTCTTTTTGTCTACAATGATTTTTACGTCATTATCTTCAAAAACTTTATCGTCTTCTAACTTATTTTTATCAAACTTTAAATCGTACGATAAGCCTGAACAGCCACCGCTTTTTACGCCAACTCTTACAAAGTCTGAAGCAACATCAAAACCGTCATCGCTCATCATCTCTATGACCTTCTTCTTTGCTATGTCTGAAACTTTTATCATAATTTTAAATAGATTAAATCTAAATTGGGTGCAAATATACAATATAAGTCCTACTTTTCTATAGAACCTAACATCATATTAATGAATAGTGTGATAAATAATTTTTATTCTTTTTGAAAAACTGGATTGCTTATGAATTCGAAATCTGAAAGAGACAATAAAAACGCTTTTAAATCGGTCTTTTCTTGAGGGGTTAATTGCACACCTCCAGATGAAACTTTTTTCATCAATGGGTCTATTGTTGGTGATGCTTTTAACCCTTCACTATAATGATTAATTACCTCTTCTAAGGTAGAAAACCTGCCATCATGCATAAATGGAGCCGTAAACGCCAAATTCCTTAATGATGGAGATTTAAATTTCCCATTATCTGCTGGATCTCCAGTAACTTTTGCCAATCCAAGATCAAAAGGTACAGCATCTAAACCATTGTTATGAAACGCATTGTCTGTCCAAAGCGGGTTTTTATCACTGCCATGACAATGAAAACAATCTCCTTTTGTTTCATCCATAAACACGTCAAACCCATTTAATTCTGAAGCCGACAACTGGGCTTCTCCATTTAAATATTGATCAAATTTTGAGTTTGCAGAAATCAATGTTCGTTCAAATTGAGCAATGGCTTTTGATACCAAAATCGAATCTATTTTACGAGTTCCAAATGCTTTATAAAACAACTCAGGATATGCTTCTTTTGCTTCAAGTACCGAAACAACCTGACTCCAAGTATTGTGCATCTCAATTGGGTTAATAACGGGTTCTATAGCTTGTCTTTCTATGCCAATAGATCTACCGTCCCAGAAAAAATTTTCATCAAAATTCCATGCTAAATTAAATAACGGCATGGAGTTCCTATTCCCGAAAACACCATCAATACCTTCACTAAATTGACGCTTGTCTGTAAAGGCAATTTTTGGGTCGTGACAGGTAGCACAAGATTGTGTATTGTCTGCAGACAACCCTTTCTCAAAAAACAATTTTTTACCCAAAGAAACCCCTTCTTGTGTTTGTGGGTTATTTGAAGGGATAATTGGCGCAATCAACAATTTATGAAACAGAGTTGGTATTTGAAGTGGCGCTGAAACAGGAGTATATTCTTCTTCATTATGTCCTTTTGAACAAGAAAGAAATACTAGAATAGCCCCGTAAAATAACAACTTCTTTTTAAACATCATATTTATGGAGTTACAGCACCTAAGCTAAATACAGATTTACCGTTAGCACTCATTAAAACTTGGGCATTAAAATCTGTCATCAGCATAGAATTTAACGTATTCAAATCCCATAAATTAGGGTTTTTAAACCATTCTGAAATATCCATTTTTACCTCTATAACTCCTGACTCATTAATCACAACATCTCCTAAATTGACTTCAAAAGAAGTATCTTTAAAAATTACATTTGCCAGATCCTCTCTATTTACAGCTCTTATAACATGGTAATTGAAATTATTTATTAGTGAATTTGATCCATTAAATTTTCCGTCAAATTGCATAAAATGGTATCCTCCACCTAGCATTGTTGGCACATTGAAACTAACAGAATTTAACTCTTGATATACCCCATCCAAATTCCCTGTATCATTTAATCCAAATATAAATGACAACGTATATTTTCCTTGTGGCACCGCAAAATCTGAGGTTAAGCGCAACCCCTTTTCTTCGCCTAAATTAACCAACTGTATCGCCTTGATTATTGTTTTTTGTTTCTCTGTATTTGTCAATGTAATCGCAGAAACCAAATACCTCAATCGTTCTATACTTAACTGCTGCCCATTCGCATTGGTAAACTTTATGGTATTAAAATCTGATTTTGTTACAGTTGCTCCATCCCACTGGTGAGAAAAATTAAGAGTCACAAATGCTGATGGTGGTGTTATTTTACTCTTACTACACGAAACAATTGACAATGCTGCAATTGCGATTACTTTTAAAAATTTCATTTATTATAATTTAATAATCAATAAATCTGTAAAACCTTTGTTTTCTTTTACATCTTTATCATCACTATTACTTTCTCCAACAATTACAATACTTTTATCATTCAGTTCTTTTATATCGTACGCAAAATCAATGTCTGAACCACCAATACTCTTTTGCCACAATAAATCTCCTAATGAATTTATTTTTAGCACCCAAGCATCATTTAATCCATTATTCATATCTATATCAATATCAGTACTTCTTGTGCTTCCGGTTATTAAGTAATTACCATCTTGGGTAACACAACCTGCTCTTGCAACATCGAAATTAGTACCTCCATATGTTTTTTGCCAAATAATAGCCCCATCAGTATTCATTTTTACAATCCAAACATCTGCGCCTCCTTTTTGATTGGTTACATCTGTATCTGAACTTCGGGTTTCTCCTACAAGTAAAAAATTGTCATCTGCCGTTTTTACAATTTGATATGCCTCATCTATTTCTTTTCCTCCAAATGATTTTTCCCAAACTTGGGTTCCATTTTTATCAATTTTCACAACCCAAAAATCATAACTTCCTTTATTCGCTTTAACATCCACATCTGCACTATCAGATGAACCGATCATAATATATCCGTCTAGAACTTCAACAACATCATAACATGAATCTGTATTACTTCCTCCAAAATACTTTCTCCATTCTATTGTTCCATTTCCAGTTAGCTTAATCCCCCAAAAATCACCGCCAGCATGTAGTGCTTTTTTGCTATTTCCCAATCCTCCAGATGCAGTAACATCGAGAATACTGCCAACAAAATAACCTCCATCTGTAGTTTGAATAATTGAGAATGCTTTATCTGTACCAGAAAAACCTGTAGTTGATTTCCATTCAACATCTCCGAAAGCATTTAATTTTAACACCCACACATCTTCAAAACCAGCATTAAAATCTAGGTCT
>JAESTN010000060.1 GCA_016763595.1 Flavobacteriaceae bacterium
AAGAAATAATAATTACACAAAAAGAAAAATAGCACCTAATAGAAAAACTATTACTAAAAGAAAATCTTATGGTAAAAGAAACGCTACTCCTAAAAGAGTTAAAGTAACTAAGAAAAAAGTTACAAGGAGAACTCATAAAATTAAAGTTAAAAAAGAAGTAAACAAAAGAAAGGTTGATAAAAAACAAGAACAAAGAAGACGTAGCTAATGTTACATAAATAAAAATCCCGCTTTGTAAAGCGGGATTTTTTTAAGTTCATAATTATCGAATCAATTTTCGATACTTAATACGTTTCGGCATTAAATCTCCACCCAAACGTTTCTTTTTATTTTCTTCATAATCACTAAAACCGCCTTCAAAAAAATACACTTCACTGTTTCCTTCAAAAGCTAAGATATGCGTACAAACTCTATCTAAAAACCATCTATCGTGACTAATTACTACTGCACAACCTGCAAAGTTCTCTAAGCCTTCTTCTAAAGCTCTCAAGGTATTCACATCCAAATCATTTGTTGGCTCATCTAATAACAGTACATTCCCTTCTTCTTTTAAAGTCATTGCCAAATGCAAGCGATTTCGTTCTCCTCCAGAAAGAGTAGACACCTTTTTGTTTTGCTCACTTCCAGCAAAATTAAATCGACTTAAATATGCTCGAGAATTTACTTGTTTTCCTCCCATCATTACCAACTCTTGTCCGTCTGAGAAGTTTTCCCAAATTGATTTATCTGGATCAATATTAGAATGTGCTTGATCTACATATGCAATTTTTGCCGTTTCACCAACTTTAAAACTACCTGCATCGGGATTTTCCTCGCCCATGATCATTTTAAAAATAGTCGTTTTTCCTGCTCCATTCGGACCAATAATTCCAACAATTCCTGCTTGGGGTAAATTAAATTCTAAATTATCATATAATAATTTATCCCCATACGCTTTTGAAACTCCTGAAGCTTCAATCACATTGGTTCCTAATCGTGGACCATTCGGAATGTAAATCTCCAATTTATCATCCAATTTCTTTTGGTCTTGGCTCATCAACTTGTCATAGTTCTTTAAACGCGCTTTTTGCTTCGTTTGACGGCCTTTAGCTCCTTGACGTACCCACTCTAACTCTCGCTCTAATGTTTTCTGTCTTTTTGAAGCGGTTTTACTTTCTTGCGCCAATCTCGTAGATTTTTGATCCAACCAAGAAGAATAGTTTCCTTTCCAAGGAATACCCTCACCTCGATCTAATTCTAATATCCAACCAGCTACATTATCTAAAAAGTATCTATCGTGTGTTACTGCGATTACCGTTCCTTTATATTGTGCTAAATGATGTTCTAACCAATGTACAGATTCTGCATCTAAGTGATTGGTAGGTTCATCTAGTAATAAAATTTCTGGTTCCTGTAATAATAACCTACACAATGCAACTCTTCTTCTTTCTCCCCCTGATAAGTTTTTAATTGGAGTATCACCATCTGGAGTTCTCAGCGCATCCATGGCTATTTCTAACTTAGTGTCCAATTCCCAAGCATTAGAAGCATCAATTTTATCTTGAAGCTCTGCTTGTTTGGCCATTAACTTATCCATTTTATCGGCATCAGAGTACACCTCTTCTAAACCAAACATGTCGTTTATTTTATTGTATTCATCCAGAATTGCAACTGTTTCGGCAACCCCTTCTCTTACAATTTCAATAACCGTTTTATCATCGTCTAATTTAGGCTCTTGTTCTAAATAGCCAACTTTATAACCAGGAGAAAAAGTTACATCTCCTTGAAAATTAGTTTCTACACCAGCTATAATTTTTAATAAGGTTGATTTCCCAGATCCATTTAAACCGAGGATTCCAATTTTGGCTCCATAAAAGAAGCTTAAATAAATATCTTTTAAGACTTGTTTGTTTGTACTTTGATAGGTTTTTGTAACCTTATTCATCGAAAAGATGACTTTCTTATCGTCTGACATATTCGTAAATTAATTAAATAAATAAATTTTGAAGATTATACTCTTCCTTTTAAGGCATTAAATACCCAAGCTACTGCGAAAAAACCAACACCGACCGCGGCAAAACCCCATCCAGCTATCTCATCATATCTAAAAGCACCAAGTGCAATTAAACCCAATCCAACAAGTATCATAATAAATGTTGCCCAAGCCAATACGGTATTTTTATTCATTGTCATTCTTATATATTTTAAAATTTGCGGAACAACAAATATCGACAATTATTTAATAATGCTAGCTCCAGAAACAAAAAAACCTACATTGCTGTAGGTTTTTTCTAATATCTTCTTCTTTGCCTCGTATTTCTCCTTCTAGGGGGCGCATTTCTTCTCTGAACTTCTGGAGCTTTCGGTTCTAATTCTCTTTTTGTCCTTTTCTGAAATTTCAACCAATTTTTAAACTGTTTTTTAGATAATTGTTCTTTCAGATTTGCATTTAATCGCTTTTCAAATCCCTTAATACTATCTCTTATTGGAGACAACACTTTGCTAACTCGAGTTCTAAAATCTCCCAATACCCCACGATTAGAACCAATTTTTGTTGCATTAACTAAATCCGTTACTCCTTTTAATTCTGCATTTTTCAAAAAAGAAATCTCTTTAATTTTAGAGTTATAAGAAATAATAGCTTTTTTAACGCTATATTTTAATTCTTTTTCTTTGATTTTAATTCTTTTAATAGCTTTAACTTCTTCATAATAAAAGATCCCTACTACTTTTGAGGCATCAAAATTCTGTCTCTTTTGTGCATTTTGACGTTGAGCAATAAGAATGCTACTAAAAAGTAACAAACTAAGTAGAAGTATTTTTTTCATTTTATGTTTTATAAGTAATGCAAATGTAAACATAATAACAAGACAGGCACATTAAATAACCGCTGCTAATCTCGCTCCTTGATCAATTGCTCTTTTTGCGTCTAACTCCGATGCAAAATCGGCTCCACCTATTACATGTACTTTAAGTCCATTTTCTTTTAATGGTTCTAACAATTCTTTTAATGGGTTTTGACCTGTACAAATAATAATGTTATCAACTTCTAAAACTTTAGCTTCATTATTTTGAATATAATGCAATCCTTGATCGTCAATTTTGGTGTATTGAACTCTATTTATAAACTGAACATTTTTCTTTTTAAGGTAGATCGATGAATCCAACCCGTAGTTTTCCCCAACTTTCCTCCAAATTTACCTTTACTTCTTTTAAACATAAATATTTCTCTTGGCGAGGGTTCTATTTCTGGTTTAATTCCTTCAATTCCACTTCTAGCAGTTAGCGTTTTATCAATACCCCATTCTTTTAACCAAGCATCAATATTTTGAGAAGTACTTTCTCCATCATGCGCTAAATATTCTGAAACATCAAAACCAATTCCCCCTGCTCCAATTACAGCAACTCTTTTGCCTACATGTTTTTTATGTTTTAAAACATCTAAATAATTTAAAACTTTTTCATGTTCAATTCCAATGATAGATGGTATTCTTGGTTTTATACCTGTAGCTAAAATTACTTCATCAAAATCTGTTTTTAATAAATCTCCTTTTGAGACTCTCGTATTTAATTTCAGGGTTACGTTGTGTAATTCTATCTGCTTATTAAAATATCGTATTGTTTCATAAAATTCTTCTTTACCAGGAATCTGCTTTGCGATATTAAACTGTCCACCAATTTCAGGATCACTATCAAACAAGGTAACAATATGCCCTCTTTGTGCTGCTATTGTAGAAGCTGCTAACCCAGCTGGTCCAGCTCCAATCACAGCTATTCGCTTAGGATTATTAGTCCTATTATAATTCAGTTCTGTTTCATGACAAGCTCTTGGATTTACCAAACAACTTGCTACTTTTTGTTCAAAAACATGATCTAAACACGCCTGATTACACCCTATACAAGTATTAATTTCATCCGCTTTTTCTGCTAAGGCTTTATTTACCCATTCTGGATCTGCTAAAAACGGACGTGCCATAGATATAATATCTGCATCTCCATTTGCCAGTACCTTCTCTGCTGTTTCTGGCATGTTTATTCTATTCGTAGTAATTAGCGGAATAGAAACCTCTTCTTTCATTTTTTTAGTAACCCAAGTAAAAGCACCTCTAGGAACTGATGTTGCAATTGTCGGAATTCTAGCTTCATGCCATCCAATTCCTGTATTTATTATCGTTGCTCCTGCCTTTTCAATTTCTTTAGCCAATTGAACTACTTCTTTCCAATCACTCCCATTTTCTACCAAATCTAGCATTGATAGTCTATAGATAATGATGTATTCCTTTCCAACGGCTTCTCTTGTTTGCTTTACTAATTCAATTGGGAAACGCATTCTATTTTCATAAACTCCACCCCATTTATCCATTCTTTTATTTGTTCTTTCAGTAATAAACTGATTGATCAAATAGCCTTCAGAGCCCATGATTTCAATTCCATCATAACCTGCCATTTTTGATAACTTAGCACAATTCACAAAATCATGTATCGTTCTTTTTATTCCAGACTCCGTTAACTGAAAAGGTTTGAAAGGTGATATTGGCGCTTTAATATTAGATGGAGCTACGGTAATTGGATGATAGCCATACCGCCCTGAGTGCAGAATTTGCATACAAATTTTCCCTCCGTGCTTATGTACTTCATCAGTAATTTTTTTATGACTTTCTGCATGCTTCTTTGTTGACATTCTAGCAGAAAAAGGAGCTGTCCAACCTTGTCTGTTTGGTGCAATTCCTCCTGTCACTATTAATCCCACACCTCCTTTTGCTCTTTCCCCGTAATAGGTTGCTATTCTATCAATTCCATTTTTTTCTTCTTCTAATCCCGTATGCATTGAGCCCATTAAAATTCTATTTTTTAATGTGGTAAACCCTAAATCTAAAGGTTGAAAAATGTGCTTGTATTTTGTCATCTTAAATCTATTTTAATCCAATTTACTATGCATGCATAATAAGTAAGCAAGGTACTCTATTTTTATGAAAAATAGAATATATAAAAGTAGATCAAGATGTTTAACTTTGAATTAAATCAATTGGAAACCACTCAAGGGCATAAAAATACATCTATAAAACCTACACAAATAGTTTGCCTACTTAGATCATTATTAAGAGAAATTTCCTTAAAATATTTAAGCATCTTTTTCAAGTAATCATAGGTTTTTCAATTTGCACAAAAATAAATAAGGGGCACCAACATCACAGTACTTTTTGAGCGTTGAAAAATTATAATCTAGCTGCTGCTATTGAAACTAATTTTACACACAACCTGTTCGGTTTTTATATGTTAACTTATTGCATAGGCACCTCAACAAATAACAAATCTGAATCTTCTTTGGCTTCAATCTTAAAGCTCTCAGCACCCCAAATACCAATTGCATCTCTGGTTGACATTTTTTCATTGTTTATAACAATTCCTCCATTGATATTCATCAAATAAACCCCATTCTCTTTCGATTTTATTTGATATTCAAATACATTTCCTTTACTCAATTCAATACGAGATATTTGTGCATTTTGATGCATTTTTAAGCTCTCAGTATGGTTGGATTTTACAGAACTGACCAATATTTGTAATTAGTCTTTTCGATCTTTTACATTGAATTGTTTTTGCTCGTATTTTGGTGTTACATTTTGCTCATTAGGTACAATCCATAATTGGAAAAAATTTGTTTTTTCCGTTTTACTATCGTTAAACTCAGAATGCATTAATCCTGTTCCTGCCGACATTACTTGTACCTCATCAGCTTCTATTGCTCGTTTGTTTCCCATAGTATCTTGATGTGATAATGCTCCAGATAAAGGAATGGAAATAATTTCCATATTGTTATGAGGGTGCGTTCCAAA
>JAESTN010000061.1 GCA_016763595.1 Flavobacteriaceae bacterium
AATAGAAGAACTTTCTGAAGTTGAAGAATTGGTTGAAGTACGGGAGTTAAAAGAAGTTGAAGTGATGCCTGAGGTGGTGGAATTAATTGAATTAAAAGAAACTCATGTAGTTGATAAAAAAGATCAAAAGTCAGTTACAATTGATGAAATTATTGATTTAACAAATGAAATAATTATTGATTTAAAGAAAATCCAAAACTCTAATTTAAAGAAAATTTACTACATCAACAATAAAAAAATCTCAGAGAAGAGATATAAAAAACTCAAATTCATTAAAGTTAAAAAACTAAGAATAATAAAAGGAAAGGACAATGTAAATCACATCTACATTACCCTTAAAAAATAAATATTGCTACTCATATATTAAGCCGCTCATTAACACTGATTTTGTTTCAGTAAATGAGCGGCTTTTTTGTGTAACATTTTTACACAAACATCGTTCTAATAGGTATGTACATTCATATCACTTCGAGTGATTTTTGATTTTAGGAGGAAATTGTATCGAGAAGTCTTCATTTATTGGTTCTCGATTTAAATGATTTCGTCCTCATCAATTAACTCTAACTGACAAAAAAATATAGATCTTATGTTAAAACGTTTTTTTCTTACCTGTTCTGGTGTTGACACCGATATTATTAACGAGTGTTCTAATGGAGAACAAAACAAATATGCAGGTATTGGCGCTACCGTTTTCTTTACGGCTGTAATGGCATTTATCGCTTCTAGTTACGCCCTTTACACTGTTTTTGACAATTACCTTATTGCCGCTATTTTTGGGTTGATTTGGGGATTGCTAATTTTCAACTTAGACAGATTTATCGTTTCTACCATCAAAAAAAGAGATTCTAAATGGAAAGAATTGGCACAAGCAACTCCACGTATTATCTTGGCCATTATTATTGCTGTGGTTATTTCTAAACCACTAGAACTAAAATTATTTGAGAAAGAAATCAATCAGGTTTTACTAACAGAGAAAAACCAAATGACGTTGGACAATAAAGCACAGATTGCACAACAATTCACGCCAGAAATTGAACAAACCAATCAAGACATTGCTGCGTTAAAAAAAGAAATCGCTACCAAAGAATCAGAAACCGATGCTTTGTACGAAACCTATATTGCTGAAGCTGAAGGACGTAAAGGAACGCTATTACTTGGAAAAGGACCTGTATATGCTGAAAAAAGGCAAAAACACGATGCTGCCTTAGCTGACTTGAAGCAATTAAAGATTGCGAACAATAATAAGATATTGGCAAAGGAAGCAAACTTAACAAACTTAGTAGCAGCTCAAAAAAACCAAGAATCCAGCACACAGCCTATTATCACCAACTTTGATGGACTGATGGCAAGAATCACGGCATTGGGGAAATTACCATTAATCCCATCGTTATTTATCTTTCTATTGTTCTTAGCAATTGAGACCTCTCCAATTTTTGCTAAATTGATATCACCTAAAGGCGAATATGATTTTAAAGTAGAAGATAATGATACGGCTATTAGAAACTGGGTCGCACAAAAAGTAGATCAACGAGAAGCGATGTTAAAAACAGACATCATCATCAATAAAAAAGTGTATGAAGACATTTCTGAAGAAGATGAATTGTATGATTACAAACGAAAAAAAGCACGCGAGCTGATGCAATTGCAAGCCGATGCTTTTTATAAGAAACAGCAAAATATGCTGTAAAATTAAGTCCGTCATTACGAGTGTAACGAAGTAATCTCTTCATTAAGAAAAAGATTACTTCATTCATACTTCATTCGCAATGACAACTTCTCGATACGATTTTATTTCAGGAAATCACTCGAAGTAACACCTTTGAATTACTCCTTCTCAGACATTTTCTTTACGTAGTCTGTAATAATTACAATCTGAGTAGGTCCAACTTTTCCTTCTATGTATTTTGCATTGTCTCTATCTAAAGAAATTCTACGAACAGCAGTTCCTTGTTTCGCAACCAAACTAGAACCTTTTACTTTTAAGTCTTTTATTAAAACCACATTATCTCCTGCTTGTAAAATAACACCATTTGCATCTCTGTGTATTATCTTTTCGCTATCATCTAAATGATCTCCTGATTCTTTTGCAAAACGCAAATCGGCATCTTCTAAATACAACATATCTAACATGTCTTGCGGCCAACCTTCGTTTCTTAAACGAGAAAGCATTCTCCAAGCAACCACTTTTACAGCTCTATGCTCACTCCACATAGAATCGTTTAAACAACGCCAGTGGTTTGCTTCTGTTTCTTCTGCATTATCAATTTGAGTAACACAAGTTTTGCAGGCCAGCAAACTTCCGTCAACTCCACTACCACCAACTGTAGATGTTGGTTTTACTTCATAAATTGACAAATCAGTTGTTGAAGCACACAACTCACATTGCTTTCCGCTTCTATTTTCTAAATCTTGTAATACACTCATTTTGTTTTATTTTAAAAAACAAAAATACATTTATTAAACACCAAACACAACTCCAATTATTTTAAAAATAATCCTTATTTTTAAACTTTAAAAATGATACTATGGAATTAAAATCTGAACGACTTATTCTTTCTGAGTTCACTAAAAAGGATGCTTCCTTTTTTTATGAATTGGCCAATGATCCTGATTTTATTAAATACATTGGAGACCGGGATGTGAATTCAGTTTTGGATGCTGAGAAGTACATCGCTGATAATATAATTCCTAGTTATACACTCCATGGTTTTGGGTTTTATTGTGTTCGACTTAAAGAAAATGGTGCCCTAATAGGTATGTGCGGACTTATCAAAAGAGATTGGATGGATTATATCGAGATTGGCTTTGCTTTTTTATCCCAGTACAGAGGCAAAGGATATGCAATTGAAGCAAGTATTGTTACCAAAGAATATGCAAAAGGAAAACTGGAAATTCCGGCTTTAGCAGCCATAACCGATGTAAACAATGAAAAATCCGGTAATTTATTAAACCGCTTGGGACTAGAGTTTGCAAGATTAATTAATTATCCCGGAGATAATAAAGAATGCAGGTTGTATTTAGAGAAAAACTGAATCCTTACTTAATCTAATTGACGTTATTGTCATTCTCGAGGAATCGAGAATCCAAACTAATCATTCAAAAGGTCATCATACCAATCACTTGATAAATCAAGCCATTTAACATTCTCTTTCTCTATCAATTCTATTTTCCAACTCCTGTTCCATTTTTTCAGCCTCTTTTCTCTCAAAATAGCTTCTTCAACATTCTGAAAGGTTTCAAAATAAACAAGCATATGTACTCCATATTTAAAAGTAAATCCTTTTTTCGACCCCTTTTTATGCTCATAAACTCTTCTTTGCAAATCATTTGTAATACCAATATATAACGTACCTCTTATTTTACTTACTAAAATGTATACATAATATTGATGGACATTTTTCATTTTATTTAGTCAGTATGGATTCCCACCTTCATGGGAATGACAATAAACATAATTACAATTCCAAGGATGTAAACTGAAATGAATCTCCGTTAAACAGCCCTTTATCACTCAATTTTAAAGACGGAATTACCAGCAACGCCATAAAAGACAAGCTCATATACGGCGCACGCAACTTACTTCCCATTTCTTTAGCCATTGCATCTAATTCGGCATATGCTTTTCCAATTTCCTCGGCAGGTTTATCAGACATAATTCCTGCCACAGGCAAGGAAACTATCTTTTCTTCAGTTTCTGTAACTGCACAAACGCCTCCTTTATTTTCAATCAATAAATTAACAGCTTTACAAATCAACTCGTCTGAAACGCCAACTGCTATAATATTATGAGAATCGTGTCCCACAGAACTTGCAATTGCTCCTTCCTTGATTCCGAAGTTTTTGATAAAAGCGATTGATGGTTCCACATTTTTATAACGATTTACAACCGTCATTTTTAACACATCAGTCTTTGTATTCGAAACTAAGTTTCCCTTTTCAATTAATGAATCCGCTTCAATTTCATTGGTCACCAACTCACCATCCAAGGCTTCAATTACGCGAATTTTTTTAGCGGTAGATTTGAATTCAAAATCAGAAATAGATTTATAATCTGTATTAAAATTATTTAGTACTTCAAATTCAACCGCCTTTACAAATGACTCCCCATTTTTAGCGACTAATTCACCATTAATATAAGTTTCTAACACATTAAATCGCTCTAAATCTTCTAGTACAATAAAATCTGCTTCATCGCCAATATTTAACAAACCAACATCCAACTTATAATGTTTTACGGGGTTTATACAAGCTGCTTGCAACACCTTAAAAACATTTATTCCTTTTGCAACAGCTCTTTCACATAATTGGTTGATGTGACCAAGCAATAAATCATCTGGGTGCTTGTCATCTGAACAAAACATCATGTTTTCAAAATGGGTGGGTAATAAATCAATCAAGGCTTCAAAATTCTTAGCAGCACTTCCTTCTCGGATGATGATTTTCATTCCTTTTTGCAATTTCTCTAACGCCTCATCATAGGTAAAACATTCATGATCTGTAGAAATTCCTGCAGATATGTATTTGGTAATATCATCTCCACGCAAACCTGGCGCATGGCCATCTACAGGCTTGTTATTTGCTTTTGCGTGTGCAATCTTTTTTAACACCTCTTCATCATCAAATAGCACTCCAGGGTAATTCATCATTTCTGCCAAATACTTAATATCTGGATTCGACATCATTTTTTTGATATCCTCAGAATCGATGATTGCTCCAGCACTTTCAAAAGAAGTTGCAGGCACACAAGAAGGTGCTCCAAAATTGAATTTAAATGGAACTTTCTTC
>JAESTN010000062.1 GCA_016763595.1 Flavobacteriaceae bacterium
ATATCAAACAAAAAGTAAAAGTGGTCAAGATCCATTAAATTTTCCAATTCGTTTAAATAATAAACTAGCGCATTTAAACTCGCTCACAAGAATGGGAAGCTACAAGCCAACGGACCAAGCAATTGCTTTTAAAGATAAAATCACAAGAGATATAGACACACAATTATCTAAACTATACGTTATTTTTAATGAGGATGTAAAACAACTAAATCAGAAAGTAAAGGAGAGTCAAATAAATCTGATACAATTAGATTAGCGGTATAAAGCTAATCTAAATGTAGTATTACTCCTATTTGTCTTGGTGTAAATTGTAGCTCAAAAGCTAATTTTTTAGTTCTTTTATCATTGTATTTAGTCGCGTATTTTTTATCTAAATACCGATCAATTGCCTCTACAACAAAAATACTAAAGGCCGTGCTAAATGCGATATCAGAGATCCAATGAAATTTGTCTACAATCCGAATAATGCCTGGTATTGATCCAACGGTGTAAATCCCCGCTTTTACCCAAGGGTTTTCAAATTGTTTTGCTATTGCGTAGGCATTTGTAAATGCCAACATTGCATGCCCAGAAGGAAAAGAATCATAGTTTTCAAAATCAACAAAATGCAAGGGCTGAAACACATTGGAATTCTCACCCGTTTTTGGGCGAGCTCTTCCAACAACTCTTTTAAATACTTGTTGAAAAAAACCTGTTGCTGTAGCAGAAGAAATTAGCAATACACCTGTTCTTCTTAACTTTTCATTATCGGTAAACAACCCTGTAAGATACACAGCGCTTGTGATCATGTAGTTATTCCCAGGAGCAGCTACATCATTTCCGTAATTTGCTAACCACCTTGGAACATCACTACGAAAACCATCTACCCAGCCATTAAATTCGTCATCCACAAAAAATAAACTTGCGGTACCAACTGCAGTATACCCAAAATTAGTCCATTGTTTTTTTTCCCAATGTAAAGGCCTAGTATATGCATGCCCTACACCACCAAAAACATTACCGAGGTCATATTTAAAGTTTTGCCATTTGGTTTTGTTTACATTTAAATTTAGATTATAGCTATTATGCTGCCCAAATGATACCTGTGCTGTACTGATAAACAAAAATATGAAATAGGCTTTCTTCATAAAATCTATTTTGTTTTCTTCAATACAATATACATTGCATACCCAAAACTAATGATGATTTTAATGGCCCAAAATCGTTGCCATTTTCCTTCAGTGAAATTCATCTCGTTTACTTTTGCAAAATCTCCTGCAAAAATATCTCTCCAACTATTCATAAATAAAGAGATGAGCGTTACAAAAATTAAAAAAGGCACCGCTACTTTAAGCATGTTTGTCCAGAATCCAGGTGATTTTATTTTTTCTAAAAATGTCATTATTGTAGTTTTTTATTATTGTGATGTCTATCGTGATCACGTTTGGTTTTAATCTCTAATTTCTTATCAAAAGCAGCTTGTAAATCCACTCCTGTTTGATTTGCTAAACACAAAGTCACAAACAAAACATCTGCCAATTCTTCTCCTAAATCTTTTGATTTATCAGATTCCTTTTCACTTTGTTCTCCATAACGACGTGCTATAATTCTAGCTACTTCCCCAACTTCTTCTGTCAATTGGGCCATATTAGTCAACTCATTAAAATATCGAACTCCATGATTTTGAATCCAATCGTCAACTTGTTTTTGAGTGGTTTTTATTCCCATAAAATGTGTTTTACATTAAGATTTTCAAAGATAAAGCTTCTATTTTAATAAAAAAGATTAATTTTACAGACCGAATAGTCGGTTTATGAATTACAAAAATGAAAACCAAAAAAGATCTCATCATAGAAACAGCTACAAGTCTCTTTGCTAAACATGGGTTTGAAAAAACATCCGTTGCAGCTATATGTGAAAATGCTCAAGTTTCTAAAGGTTTGGTATATCATCATTTTAAATCCAAGGATGAAATACTTATTGCTATCTATGAGCAGTCTACAGAAGAAATGGTGAACTTGAGCATGGCAGATTCAAGAAAGAAACCATCAGAAAGATTAAAGGATATCATTGAAGGCCTGTTTTTACAATTAGAAAGCAACAAACAATTCTATCAATTTAATTTAAACATCATGTTTCAGCCATCAACAAAAAGAATGTTGGAAAGTCAAATTAAAGAAAGAGCGACTTTATTATTTAACTCCGTAAAAAGCATTTTTAAGAGGATTGACGCAACAAATTCTGAACTTTTAAGCTATGTTTTTATAGCAGAAATTGACGGAATTGCACTAAGCTATCTTTCATCATTTGAAAATTACCCAATAACAGAAATGAAAAATCACCTACTAAAAAAATACACCAATGATTAGAAAATATAAAGAGGAAGAAATCCCTAAATTATTAGAGATTTGGGAAAGTGCCGCTCTAATTGCACATCCATTTTTAGATAAGGATTTCCACGAAATGGTAAAAAACGCCATGAAAAATATGTATTTACCAAACTCAGATACTTGGGTATATGAAGAATCAGGAAGTATCATTGGTTTTATTTCAATGACAAAAAATGAAATTGGCGGCTTGTTTGTAGATCCAAAAAACCATTCAAAAGGAATTGGTACTTCTTTGGTAAATCACATGAACCAATTTCATGATTCTTTAGAAGTTGAGGTCTTTGAAGAAAATAAAATTGGAAAACCTTTTTATGAAAAATATGGCTTTAAAGTTATCAAAGAATATGTCATGAAAGAAACCAACCAGAAGGTATTAAGAATGAAAAAATGATTTTAGCAGCCTTAGGATATACAGATGCATTAGAAAGTTACAGAACAAAAAAAAAGCTAACAATTTTCCATGTAGCTCGTGTTATTACAGAGCACAAAGAACGATATATTGTAAAAAATGAAACGGGAGACTTTGAAGCAGAACTAATTGGTAATTTACGTTTTACTGCAACCGACAGAAGTGATTTTCCTGCTGTTGGAGATTGGGTAGCAATTTCTGAATACGATACTAATAAAGCATTGATTCATCATGTATTTCCTAGAACTTCAATTATAGAAAGACAAGCCATTGGTACGCATGGCGAAAAACAAATTATTGCTGCCAATATTGATGTTGCGTTTATTGTTCAAGCTGTAAATAGAGATTTTAACATGAATAGGCTAGAACGTTATGTAACCATTTGCAATGCTTCTCAGGTAACTCCTATTATTGTTTTAACGAAGATCGATCTGATTTCTGAAACAGAATTAGAGTCCATGCTCCAAAATATTTCTGACCGAATTAAAAGCCTAATTATAATTCCTATTAGCAATACAACTTCTAAAGGACTAGAAGTTTTAAAGTCGCATATCCACGAAGGAAAAACCTATTGTTTATTGGGCTCTTCTGGAGTTGGAAAATCTACCTTAATAAATTCCATTTCTGGTAAAAGTTTGATGAAAACTGGAGCAATAAGCGAGTCTATTGATAGAGGAAAACATGTCACAACCCACCGGGAATTAATTGTATTGGAATCTGGAGGAATCATTATTGACAATCCAGGAATGCGAGAAGTTGGAATTACAGATGCAGCAGATGGATTAGAATTGACATTTGAAGAAATTTTTGAACTGTCTGAAAACTGTCGCTTTTCTGATTGCACACATGTACATGAAAAAGGATGTGCTATTTTAGATGCACTTGAAAACAACAATCTAAATGCTGATTCCTATGACAATTACTTACGCCTGGAACGTGAAAAAACTTTCTTTGCATCAAGTCTACAAGACAAAAAAAGAAACGCTAAAAACCTTGGTAAACTGATTAAATCAGCACAAAAAAAGAAACGACAAAGCAACTATTAAAATGTTTATCACGTTAAAATAATTAGATAATATTGTATTAAATAAGATTAATTAGTGAGTTGACAAAATGCATACCTTAGCTTTTCAATCTAGCAACCACCTAATTATGAAAAGAAGAAATTTTATTAAAAGAACTGCTATTGGAGCAAGTGCAGCTTTAGTTACGGGCATGAGTTCTTGTGTTTCGAATGACTCTACAGTTAAAGAAGCAACTATTTTTGATGCGTTAAAACCGATGACAAATGATGTGGTTTCTATAACTGTTGAAGAACGAAAATCAAGAATAAAAAAGGCACAAAAGCTAATGCAAAAAAATGGCTTACAAGCCATTTTATTAGATGCCGGAACTTCTTTAAAATACTTTACCGGTTTGTCTTGGTGGCCTAGTGAAAGACCCATGATTGCCCTGATTCCAGCATCTGGAGCAGTACGTTATATCTGCCCAGCATTTGAAGAATCTCGTTTGAATAAAAAAATTACGATTGGTAAAGAGGTATTTCCTTGGGAAGAAGACGAAAGTCCGTATACACAAATTGGAACTGCATTAAAAGCTGCTGGAATTTCTGAAGGGAAAGTTGGATTGGAAGAACGTTTTCGTTATTTTATTTTAAATGGATTGCAAAAAGATGCTTCAAACTATACCTATGTAAGCGCCGACTCAGTGACGATTCCTTGTAGATTGATAAAATCAAAAGCAGAAATTGCATTGATGCAAAAAGCAACAGATATAACGATTGAAGCCATAAAAATTGGACTGGCAAGCTTAAAAGTAGGATCTATTCCTGGAGATTTCTCCTCAGCTGTTGCAAAAGCACATTCAAAATTAGGAGCAAATCATGGATTCGCTTTGGCTAATTTCGGGCCAGACTCTGCTTTTCCACATGGAAGCGGGCAACCTCAAATTTTAAAAAAAGGAGATATTGTGTTGGTTGATTGTGGCTGTACAGTTGAAGGGTATAATTCTGATATGAGCAGAACCATTGTTTTTGGAGCAACACCTACAAAACGACAACAAGAAATTTGGGAACTAGAAAAAAAATCTCAAGCTGCAGGGTTTAAAGCTGCACAGATTGACAATGAATTACAGCAAGTAGACATAGATGCAAGACAGGTATTGATTGACGCTGGGTTTGGTCCGGGATATAAATTACCAGGATTACCACATAGAACTGGGCATGGAATAGGAATGGACGGACATGAATGGGGAAATGCCGTAAAAGGAAATACCATAAAACTAGAACCTGGCATGTGCTTTAGTATAGAACCAAATATTTCTATTGTTGGTGAATTTGGAGTACGCCATGAAGATTGTGTATATATGACAACTGAAGGGCCAAAATGGTTTTCACAACCAAGTCCATCAATTGAACAACCTTTTGTTTAAACTAAAAAAAAATTATAATTTCAGTATTTCCAAAAACGTCTTTCTAGAAATTTCTTTTGCTCCTAAGCTCGCCAAATGATCATTATATACTTGGCAGTCTATTAGTTGGTACTTGTGATTTTGCACTAAATGAATAAATGCCAATTTAGACGCATTACTGATTAAACTAAACATGCTTTCACCACAGAAAACACCATTTCCTAAATCAACACCATACAAACCACCTACCAATACTTGTTTTTTTGAGTCGGCATCATAAAACCAAACTTCTATAGATTTTGCAAATCCTTTTTTATGTAAATTGATATAGGCCTGCTCCATATCATCGGTAATCCAAGTTCCAAAATCATCATTTCTTAGAATGTGCTTACAATTGAAAATCACTTCGCTAAAAGCCGTGTTTTCTGTAATTGTAAAATTTCCTTTTTTAATGAGCTGTTTCATTGATTTTGAAACCTTCAAATCCTCTGGAAATAGCACCATTCGCTCTGATGGACAATACCAAATAATGGGGTCATCATCAGAAAACCAAGGGAAAATTCCGCTTTTATACGCCAACAACAATCTTTCTTCAGACAAATCTCCACCCAAAGCAATTACGCCTTCTTCAGAAGTTGTTTCAGGTTTTGGGAATTCGACTTTATCTGTTAACCAGATCATAAAAATTATTGCTTTTTAAGAATTGCTAAAATAGCGAAGATTTCCCTATTTTAGACCCATCAATTTATACATCCTTATGAAAAACTTACTTTTACTGTCTTTAGTTTCTATGCTATTCTTTAATTGTTCATCAAAAGAAAAAAAGCAACAAAAACCGAACATCATTTATTTTTTAGCCGATGATTTAGGCTATGGAGAAATTGGTGTTTTGGGGCAACAAAAAATTAAAACTCCAAATATTGATGCCTTGGCAAAAGGCGGAATGTTATTTACACAACATTACTCTGGCGCTCCAGTTTGTGCTCCAGCTCGATATTCCTTTTTAACAGGAAAACACATGGGACATTCTTATATAAGAGGAAATGATGAATGGTCAGAACGTGGTGATGTTTGGAATTACACAAAAGCATTTACTGACCCTGGTTTAGAAGGGCAAAGACCCATACCGGAAAACACAATAACAATAGGGAAACAATTACAAAAAGCAGGGTATACAACTGCTGTTTTTGGTAAATGGGGACTAGGAGCTCCAAATACAGAAGGTGTACCAAACAGACAAGGTTTCGATGAATTTTACGGGTATAATTGTCAGCGTCAGGCTCATAATTTATATCCATCTCATTTATGGGAGAATGAAACTAAAGTGATCTTAAATAATGAATTGGTAAACCCGGGTTCAAACTTAGAAAAAGACGCCGATATTAATGACCCCAAAAGCTATGCTCGTTTTACACAACAAAATGACTATGCTCCAAAGATGATTCATGATAAAGCACTACAATTTATTAAAAACAACAAAGACACTCCTTTTTTCATGTATTATGCTTCTCCGCTACCTCACGTTCCTTTGCAAGTTCCAAATGAATATCTAGAAGCGTATAAAAAAGAATTTGGTGATGAAAAACCATATACTGGTAAAAGCTATTTCCCAAATCAATATCCAAATGCAACCTACGCAGCAATGATTACCTACTTAGATATGCAATTGGGTGAGTTGATTTCTGAATTGAAAAAACAAGGAATATATGAAAACACACTCATCGTTTTTACAAGTGATAATGGGCCGACGTATACTGGAGGCGTTGATGCTAACTTTTTTGACAGTGCCAAACCTTTTGACAATAACTACGGTAGAACCAAAGGTTTTGTATATGAAGGAGGCATTAGAGTTCCACTAATTGCAAGTTGGCCAAATACGATTAAAGCTGGCTCAAAAACAACTCATATTTCTGCCTTTTATGACATGATGCCAACGTTGATGGATATTGCGGGGCTTGACACCCCTAAAGAAACAGATGGCCTTAGTTTTAAAAACACATTGATTGGAGAAACACAAGAAAAGCATGATTTTC
>JAESTN010000063.1 GCA_016763595.1 Flavobacteriaceae bacterium
AAGATAGCTGAATCGAATCAAAATCATGATAATATTCAACATTTCTGAATTTTTTGAGGTGATTTTTGCTGATTTTTCCGTAAACTTGGCAAGATTTTATTGAAAATTCTTTTTTAAAATCTAAAAATTTTAAAACAAACAACTAATAACAAGTAAGAATAACTATGGCAGATTCAGTAGTAAACCAAGCAGACGAACCTCAAATGTTCGGGCATCCAAAAGGATTATTTTATCTATTTTTTGCAGAAATGTGGGAACGATTTAGTTTCTATGGAATGAGAGCGTTATTAACGCTTTACATGGTGGAGGAAATTTTTAAAGCACTATCTGAACGTGATACTGCTACCGCTGTTGTATATGCTTCTTACGGATCAATGGTTTATGCATCTACCGTTATTGGTGGACAAATATCAGATAAAATATTAGGACTTCGTAGCTCTATTTTCTTAGGAGGTATTTTAATGGCTGTAGGTCATTTTGTGTTAGCTGTTGAAAATGACATTGCTTTCTTTTTAGCATTGGCATTTATTATTGTTGGAAACGGATTCTTTAAACCAAACATCTCTACGTTTGTAGGATCTTTATATAAAGATGGAGATGTGAGAAAAGATTCTGGGTTTACCATTTTCTATATGGGAATTAATATTGGTGGCTGGATTGCACCATTACTATGTGGTTGGTTGGCTGTAAAATATGGTTATCACTATGGTTTTGGATTGGCCGGAATTGGAATGTTAACTGGTTTGATTTTCTTCTGGAGTGGAATTAAGAAAAATATTTTTGGTGATAAAGGATTGCCCCCAAGTAAAGAAGTTTACGAAAAGAAAGTTTTAGGAATTCCTCAAAAGACTTTAATTCCTATTATTTCAATATTATGTGTACCCGCTATTGCATATGTTTTGGCTTCTTACAAAGCAATCGCTGGAGGAGAATCATTTTTAGGTGACGAGACAATTGTAGGGTTAATTTTTAAATTAATTGGAGTTGGAGTTATCGTATACTTAGGTAGTATTATGATGAAAGCTTCATTAGCAGAACGTAAAAAATTATTTATGGCTGTGCTAATTACTTTTTTCATGACAATGTTCTGGGGATTCCATGAATTGTCAGGATCTGTAATTACACTATTTGCTTCAAGAAATGTTGCGTTGGATGGAATTATGACTGCAGCTCAAACAAATTCATTGAACTCAATGTTTATTATCATCTTAGCAATTCCAATTTCTTTACTATGGGCCTATTTATCTAAAAGAAAATTAAACCCAAGAACACCCTATAAATTTGGATTGGGATTGGTATTAGCAGGAGCGAGTTTTTATATTCTATCTTTAAGTAAAGGTAGTGCTGATGAAAACGGAATGGTTCCGTTTGCTTACTTGCTTGTTATGTATTTTATAATATCTATTGGTGAATTATTTATGTCGCCAGTTGGATTGTCTAAAATAACAGATTTATCACCAAAAAAAATCGTAGCCTTTATGATGGGAATTTGGTTCTTATCCTCTGCATATGCTTTTCAAATAGTAGGTTTTATCGGTAAGCAATTAGCAATTGAAAGCACAGACGCAAATATTGGCGGATTAGATACTTTAGAGATTTATACAGATGGGTTTGAATTAATAGCAATGTACGCACTGGGTGCTGGACTAATTGTATTAGTCTTCTCTCCTCTGATGAAGAAACTGATGGGCAACGTTCATTAAACAAAAACATATTTAAAGCCTCATAATTCTATTATGAGGCTTTTTTCATTTAATACACGCTATTATTTATGAATGCAACATCAGAAACCAATGAGTTTAGCCTTTTAGGCCACAAACCCGCACTATTCGTATTGTTCTTTACAGAAATGTGGGAACGTTTTTCCTACTACGGAATGCGTGCTATTTTTGTTTTATTCTTGGTGAAAAATTGGGAATGGTCAAATGAAAGAGCTGTAGGTTTATTAATGATTTATACCAGTACCGTTTATTTAACGCCTTTTATTGGAGGAATAATTGCTGATAAATTTTTAGGATATCAAAAAGCTGTTGCTTTTGGTGCTTTAGCCATGACGCTAGGTCATGCTGCATTAGCCTTTGAAACTGAAATGACATTATATATTGGTATTGGCTTATTAATTATTGGTAATGGTTTATTTAAACCTAATGTTACTTCTATTGTTAGTGGTTTGTATGACAAATACCCCGACAGAAAAGACGGGGCTTTCACCATTTTTTATATGGGCGTAAATGCTGGTGGATTTTTAGGTGTGTTGTTGTGTGGATTCTTAGCGAGTAACTTAAGTTATGCTTGGGGCTTTGGATTGGCTGGAATTTTCATGTTTTTAGGAACTATGCAATTTTGGTTTGGAAGAAGCATTTTTGGAAATGTTGGTATCTCCCCTTCAGTAAAACTGGATTTATCTGATGCATTTGCAGGTGAAGGGTCTACAAATAAAGGTGAAGAAATTAATAACATTGAAAAAGTTCCTGTAAACGTACAAAGAGACCGATATATTGTTGTTGGGCTTTTAGCCTTTTTCACAGTGTTTTTCTGGACCGCTTTTGAACAAGCTAGTGGTTCAATGACCATTTTTGCGAGTGATTATACACAACGTACTCTAGAAGGAAATGCAGCTTTAATTTTTAAAATTGTTGATACGTTGATAACTATCGTGCCATTAGGAATCATATCCTGGGTACTGTTCAAATTATTTAGACAAACTTTTCAAAAAATATCACGATCAAATATCATATTAGGGATTAGTTTTTTAGGGATCTGGTTTATAGCCATCTGGAAACTTACCATAATTCTACCTAAAGAGAATGCCGAAATAGAAGCCTCATGGTTTTTAATATTAAACTCCTTATTTATTATTGGATTGGCCCCTTTATTTTCAAAATGGTGGGAAAGCAAATACAACCCTTCTGCAGCTGTTAAATTCGGTATTGGGATGTTGTTACTTGGAATTGGGTTCGGAGCGTTAGCGTATGGTGCTAGTGGAATTCCTCAAGGTGCAAAGACCGCTTCTGTAAGTATTATATGGTTGGTAATAGCCTACTTCTTACATACCATGGGAGAACTATGTGTTTCACCTGTTGGCCTATCGTATGTATCAAAATTAGTTCCTCCTAAAAAAATAGGGATGATGTTTGGAATTTGGTATTTAGTGAATTTTATAGGTAATTTTCTAGCTGGTTATATAGGGAAATCTATTGACTCAATTGTTGAACAGCATTCAATGTCGTTTTTCTTTTTAATTTTTACAATTATCCCCGTAGTAGTTGGGTTGATCTTTTTAGTATTAAACCCTTTAATGAAAAAATTAATGCACGGAATACGTTAATAATAGTATTCACACTATTTTATGAAAAGCACCATTCTTTGGTGCTTTTTTATTTTGTAATTTTACAATCAACACATCGACAGAAAGCACATGAAAAAAATTATCCTCTTTATAGTTGTATTCGCATTTTCTTTGAATAGTAGCGCACAAGAAAAAGTGAACTGGGTTTCGTTTGACAAGGCTATTGAATTGAATAAAAAAGACCCAAAACCTTTTTTAGTAGACATCTATACCGACTGGTGTGGCTGGTGTAAAAAAATGGATAGAGACACCTATGCAAACCCTATAATTGCGTAGTACATCAACAAAAATTACCATGCCGTTAAAATGGATGGAGAAGGAAAGGAACCAATTACATATAAAGAGTACACGTTTAAGTTTAAAAGCCAAGGCAGATCTGGCTACCATGAGTTGAGTGCTTTGTTAATGAATGGTAAATTAAGTTATCCTACTACCGTTATAATGAGCAAAGAAGAAAAGTTATTGGATAGAATACCAGGGTATTTAGATGCCAGAAAAATGGAAATGGTACTAGCCTACTTTATGAAAAAAGATAGAAAAACAAAAAGCTGGGGACAATTCTCTAAAAACTTCAAAAGCAATATTATAGAATAAATTACTTTAATATAAATGCTCCATCTACTTGTGTATAAGTAAACGGAATGTTGTTTTTATCACATATAAACTTCCAATTTGCAATTTGGCTTTTGTAATTTGAAGCATCCGCAATGATGTGTTTTGGTTGTAGTACTTTAATTAACCTTTCTAAATTAACCTTCGGGGAAGTTCTTAATAAAACGATTGGGTTCTCAATTCCGTTAATAGCATATATCCCTAAACTATCAACCACCAAAACATACTCCTTCTTAAATTTAATTAGGTTTGGAATTTCATTTTCATAATGCACATTTATCACCCTCTCTCCTATTTTGTACTCTTTTATGACTCCTAAATTCTGAATAGACAGAGAGTCTAAACTATGATACACCATTAATAAGCCATTCTTATTGTATCCAATAATGCTGTGTCTACTTTTATTAAAAACAACGAGTTCTTCAGTATTTACCGCATTCTTCTTTTCATACAA
>JAESTN010000064.1 GCA_016763595.1 Flavobacteriaceae bacterium
AAACTAGATGACATGCAGTTTGGTGGTGGAGCAGGAATGGTACTGATGATAGAACCCATAGACCACTGTATTTCTAAACTACAATCTGAGCGCAGCTATGATGAAATTATTTACATGACTCCAGATGCACCAACTTTAAATCAAAGCATTGCAAATTCACTTTCTCTAAAAGAAAATATGATCATATTAACTGGACACTACAAAGGAGTAGACCAACGTGTTAGAGATAAATTCATTACCAAAGAAATTTCAATTGGCGATTATGTTTTAACCGGAGGTGAATTGGCCGCTGCAATTTTATGCGATGCCGTTGTACGTTTAATTCCTGGAGTTTTAGGGGATGAACAGTCAGCTTTGACCGATTCTTTTCAAGACAACTTATTGTCACCACCTGTATATACACGTCCTGCAGAATACAAAGGCATGAAAGTTCCTGAAGTTTTATTATCGGGAAACTTCCCTAAAATAGATGCTTGGAGAACAGAAAAAGCATATGAAAGAACAGAACAAATAAGACCAGATTTATTAAATGAATAAGTTTTTAAACCTAGTAAAAAAGCATCCTGCTCTGGCAATTGTTTTTGGATTTCAACTTTTTAGAATTGCATTATTACCATTTATGGGTTTAATGCCACAAGATGCATATTACCATTTTTACGGAGAGAATTTATCACTTTCATATTTTGATCACCCCGGAATGATTGGCTACATTTTAAGAGGGTTTACAGAAATCTTTGGAAAAACAATCTTTGTTGTTAAATTGGCTGATTTTGTTATTACGTCTTTCACTTTATTAAGTTTCTACAAACTTTCTACATATTTTCTATCTAAAAGCAGAGCGTTAACAGCATTGGTTTTGATAAGTTCTACTATATTTATTTCTATTTTATCTTTTAACTCAACTCCAGATGTGCCTTTATTGTTATTTTGGACACTAAGTATCATTTGTTTATACCGAGCTATTTTCGATCAAAAAAAATGGCACTGGATTGTTGCTGGATTAGTTATTGGATTGGCTTTTGACTGTAAATACACCTCATTATTTCTCCAAATAGGTTTGTTAGGTTTTTTAGGTTTTTCTAATAAACACAGAAAATTATTACTTTCGCCATGGTTATGGGCTTGCTTAATTCTTTCTTTCGCAGCTTCATTTCCTGTTTGGTGGTGGAATTATCAAAATGATTTTGCTTCTTTCGCTTTTCAAGGATCAAATAGAACTGGAAGCATTTCAAAATTTGAGTTTTCTCCAAATTTCTTTTTTGGTGCCATTGCACATCAGCTTGTTTTATTACTCCCTATTTTATTTTTTGCTTTTATAACCTTTACGTATAAATATATTAAAAGAGCACTATTTAAGTTTAAGTTACCTTCTTCAAAAATAATATTTCTATTCGCGTTTTTTGCTCCTACTTTTGTCGGTTTTTTTCTAATAACACCTGTTTATTGGGTAAAAATGAATTGGATGATGCCAGCATATATTACTGGAATCATAATCGCAGCAATGTTTATAAAAAAGAAGTGGATTAAAGTTCAACTCTATTTTTCTGTTTTCTTTCATGTATTAATTGGGTTACAAATTGTATTCTATTTAGCCCCTATTAAAAGCGATGATACATGGATTGGTTGGAAAGAATTATCTATTGAAACTGAAATATTGCTAAAGAACAATCCGAATAGTTTTGTTTTTGCAGCAGATGATTACAAAACTACCGCAGCTTTAAATTTCTTTTTAGATAAAAAAGTATATGCACAAAATATTATAGGCTTAAATGCTTTGCACTTTGATTATGTAGACACGAACCTATCTATATTAAATGGTAAAAATGCAATCTTCTTAGATTCTGATACTCGTTTTAAAGATAAAGAAAAGAAAAATGCTTTTAACCATCCAGAAATACAAAATTATTTCGAGACTATTACTGAATTAACCCCAATAATTATTTCAATAAATGGAAAGGAAGTTCGTAAGTTTTGGGTGTACTATTGTACTAATTATCAGTCTAAAAATTAATTAGCATAATCTCTTTTTATCAAAAAAGATTTCATAAATTTGCAACCTCAAAATTAACCTCTGACGAGAATCGTGAAAGTTGGTGTTTGAAAACCATAAATAAATATCATGGAAGAATTAATTAAATTTGTACAATCAGAATTTGTAACAAAAAACGAATTACCAGAATTTTCAGCTGGAGATACGATCACTGTTTTCTACGAAATTAGAGAAGGAGATAAAGTTAGAACTCAGTTTTTTAGAGGTGTAGTTATACAACGTAAAGGTGTTGCATCTTCTGAAACATTTACTATTAGAAAAATGTCTGGAACTGTTGGTGTTGAACGTATTTTCCCTGTGAACTTACCTTCTATCCAAAAAATTGAAATAAACAAAAGAGGAAAAGTAAGAAGAGCTCGTATCTTTTACTTTAGAGGTCTTACAGGTAAGAAAGCTAGAATTACTGAAAAAAGAAGATAGTTTTAAATTACCAAAACATATAAAAAAGCGTTGTGAGTTTCACAACGCTTTTTTTAATGAACAATTGTTAACAAACCCTGTGCATAAGTTATTGATACTAATTGGTTAAAAAATTCGTGGTTTCAATTCTTGCACTTATATTTGAAATGTATTAAGAAAGTAATACGACTTATATCATTAGATAAAAGTGTTATTATTTGAATATACAATAAAGTAACGTTCTTTATCATAGTTTTTCAATACAGAAGTAAAAATGATTTACAGCAATGAAAATTCATTTTTAGAATTGGAGGGAAGTTATCTGTAAAAAGAGATGAAACAACAATTCGAAGCAGATGCGCAAGTACATGCTTCTTCTTTTTAGGGTTGAGAAACACAGTGAATTATCTATTAAGGCAATGTATATACAACATGTGTAAACAGTGCTGGATAATTCAAAAAATGAAATAATGAATTTTAGTTTTTTATTGAGGTATAGCAAATCGAAAGAAATGCTACTTGTAAAAACGCTTGCATACAAGTGCATGCAAAATTAAAAAGAATTATTTCAAAGAAGCCATATCATAACAAGCAATTGTTCGATATGGCTTTTATTTTATACATATATTACAGCCGTATTTATTAATAAATTCACAAAAACTAAAGATGATTATTAGTATATTCTCATGCTATTTCCCGTTATAAATCATTAAATTTGCTTCACTAAAAATACATCTACACACGTAGACCTATTTTATTTTTAACCTAAAAAATACTTATTGAAATGAGCAACTCTGCTAAAATAATTTACACAAAAACTGACGAAGCTCCTGCTTTAGCTACGTATTCATTTTTACCAATTGTAAAAGCTTTTACAGCTTCTTCTGGAATAGAAATTGAAACTAAAGACATTTCTTTAGCAGCAAGAATATTAGCAAATTTATCAGAGTATTTAAATGATGATCAAAAAGTAAATGATGCTTTGGCAGAATTAGGTGCATTGGCTAAAACACCCGAAGCAAACATTATAAAATTACCAAATATTAGTGCTTCAATGCCTCAATTGAATACTGCAATTAAAGAACTGCAACAATTAGGTTATGCATTACCCGATTACCCAAACGCTCCTAAAACTGAAGAGGAAAAGGCTATAAAAACGAGTTATGATAAAGTTAAAGGCTCTGCAGTAAACCCTGTTTTAAGAGAAGGGAATTCTGACAGACGTGCTCCAATGGCTGTAAAAAATTATGCAAAAAAGAATCCGCATTCAATGGGTGCTTGGAGTTCTGATTCTAAATCTCATGTATCTACAATGACAGAAGGTGATTTTTTTCACAATGAAAAATCAATCACTATTAACACCGCTACTGATGTTAAAATTGAACATGTAGACCTTAGTGGAAATTCAACAATATTAAAAGCATCAACTCCACTATTAGCTGGAGAAATTATTGATGCAACTATTATGAGTAAAAAGGCTTTATTGGCATTTTTAGACACTCAGGTTGCAGATGCTAAAGAAAAAAACATATTGTTTTCTTTACATATGAAAGCAACAATGATGAAAGTTTCTGACCCTATTATATTTGGTCATGCTGTACGCGTTTTCTTTAAAGAGTTATTTGCAAAACATGGAGAAACATTTAATAAAATTGGAGTTGATGTAAATAATGGTTTCGGAAATTTAATTAACAAGTTAGAAGAATTACCTGCGGATAAAAAAGCAGAAATTTTAACAGATATTGAAACTGTATATAAAAACAACCCTGCCATTGCGATGGTAAATTCTAATAAAGGAATTACAAATTTACACATACCTAGTGACGTGATTATTGATGCTTCTATGCCAGCAATGATTAGAACTTCTGGTCAGATGTGGGATAAAGAAGGCAATCAACAAGATACAAAAGCCGTGATTCCGGATAGTAGTTATGCCGGTATTTATGAAGCTACAATTGATTTCTGCAAAGAAAATGGCGCTTTTGACCCTAGAACAATGGGAACTGTTCCTAATGTTGGTTTAATGGCTCAAAAAGCAGAAGAAT
>JAESTN010000065.1 GCA_016763595.1 Flavobacteriaceae bacterium
AAAAGATAGTAAAAGCGTCCAAAATTCATTTTTTGGACGCTTTTTTTATGATTTTTTTTCAAAAACCAATAGATGCCAGTACATCGTGTAAGTATTTTTCACATAGCACCCAATCAATGAGTTAGCCAAACTCATAACTCCTGCACAATTGCGGACAGGAAATCTACTGCGAAAAAACGATGTATCTGGCTGATTTTCAATGAAATAATTAAATATTTTAGTTGTGTAATTCAAAAATACATTTCATCTTTGCATCGCAATAAAGCAACACTATAATCGCTGTTTTGTTTAAGTCATTTAAACAAGTTCAGCATAAAACGAAGTACAATGATCAAATTTTCATTTCACAAAAACATCCAAAGAGGACCAGGTTCTTTTTCATGTTTACTTCGCGACTTTCTCTATTATAAATAGCAAACACTATCCTATATGAAAAGTCCGAAGTTGTAAAATTTCGGACTTTTTTTATGGGGTTTATTTCCTAGAAATTTTTCGAAGTAAGATTTAAAAGTAAAGGAATCAATCAAAAGTTGATTTCCATAAAATCAAACATCTCAAAATTAAAATCATGGGAAATAAACTAAAGGGAAAGGACTTAATCAAATTAGGCTTCCCAAAAAATAACAGCATCAATATCGCTTTAGGGCAAATCAATAGATACCGTAAAAGAGTAAAGAAAGAACGCATTCTAGAAGAGGCCAAAGAAGTGCTATTGGAACCAGAAAAATTTCAAGGAAATGCCATTTGGGGAAAAGTAGCTGAAGGGTTGATAAAACCTGTGGAAGTAAAATTCCATCAGCTAAAAAACACCAGAGCACCGTTCTCTATTTATGGAGAAAACGAGATTGATGAGCAGGCAAAGTTTCAATTGTATGATGCTTTAAAATTACCAATTGCTGTACAAGGCGCATTAATGCCAGATGCACATTATGGGTATGGCCTACCAATTGGAGGGGTTTTAGCAACAGATAACGCTGTAATTCCGTATGGAGTAGGTGTCGATATTGGTTGTAGGATGTGTTTGACAATCTATCCAATAAAAGCATCCTATTTAAAAGGAAAACAACATCAATTGGAAAATATATTGTCTGAGCATACAAAATTCGGAATGCGAGAAACACACAAAATTAAGCACGATCACGAAATATTTGAACGTTCAGAATTTCAAGATATTCCGTTATTGAAACGCTTGCAAACAAAGGCCTATCAACAGTTAGGAACTTCTGGAGGTGGAAATCATTTTGTGGAGTTTGGAAGTGTGCAAATAACAGATGAGAACAATGAGTTTCAACTAGCAGTTGGCGAATATGTTGGATTGTTAACACATAGTGGAAGCCGTGGGTTAGGAGCAAACATCGCAAAGCATTATACATATCTAGCAACAAAACAATGTCCGCTACCAAAAAATGTTCAACATCTAGCATGGTTAGATTTAAATACACATGATGGACAAGAATATTGGTTGGCTATGAATTTAGCGGGTGATTATGCAAAGGCATGTCACGATAATATTCACAAGCGAATAGGGAAATTGTTGGGAGCTAAACCCATAGCGACCATTGAAAACCATCATAATTTTGCGTGGAAAGAACAGGTAAATGGAATTGAAAGAATTGTACATAGAAAAGGAGCAACACCGGCCAACAAAGGACAATTAGGCATTATTCCGGGTTCTATGACAGCTCCAGGATACATTGTGCGAGGCTTGGGGAATCCCGAAAGTCTAAACTCTGCATCTCACGGTGCAGGACGTTTGTATTCTCGTAGGAAATGTAAAGAGAAATTCACAAAAAGTGCGATCAAACAGCAATTAAAAATGAATGATGTACGTCTTATTGGTGGCGGAATTGACGAAGCTCCAATGGCCTATAAAAACATTAAAAAAGTAATGAGTAATCAACAAGAATTGGTAGAAGTGTTAGGAACATTCACACCAAGAATTGTTAGAATGGACAGATAAAATGGAAACAAAAATTATACAATTTACAGCCGCTAAAGGCCCTGCAGAATGTGCTTGGGTTGTTGCGAAAGTGCTAAAACTATTCTTAAAAGAATTGGTCGGTAATCAGATTGCCTATCAAATTCTCTACAAAGAAAACGGAATGGAAAATGGCACCGTACAATCTGTGAGTATCAAATTAAACGGAAAGCAACTTTCGTTATTTTTAAAAGATTGGCTAGGAACCATTCAATGGATTGGAACCTCTGCATATAGAAAATACAACAAACGCAAGAATTGGTTTATAGGTTGCTCTGAGTTGGCACAGTACGAACAGAAAACAATGAGTGAAAAAGACATTAAATTTCAAGCAATTCGCAGTTCTGGTGCTGGAGGGCAACATGTAAACAAGGTAAGTTCTGCAATCAGAGCAAAACATATTCCTACACAAATTCAGGTGTTGGTTATGGAGAGTCGCTCACAGCATCAAAATAAAAAAATAGCCATTGAGCGATTAAAAAATAAGCTCGCAGAACACCATACAAATCAATTAAAAGAAAGGGTAAAAAATGCCTGGGAGCAGCATTTGAATTTAGAAAGAGGAAATCCAATTCGAATATTTACAGGGACCGATTTTAAGCAAAAAAAGAAGGATACATCCTTTAAAACAAAACGGAATCAGTTAAAATCTGATCTACGTAAACAACAAGATTAATACAATGGAAAATTATACAAATAACTATGTTTTTAAAGCCATAGATGCATACCCCTATGATTTAGAGGAGACCATGGAAGCATTAAACTATGCGGTATCCTATGAGCCTGAAAACACCATGGCACTCACTTTAATGGGACGTATATATGCTGAGAAATTATACAACTATGTCGAAGCTATTTCTTATTTCAAAGAAGTATTGGCAATTAAAATAGATGCCTTTGAAGTGTATGAGCATTATATAAATGCACTATTATGGAATGAAGATTTTAAAGAGGCTGAAGATTTTATAGATTTTGCATTGACTGTAAAAGGAGCTGACAAAGCCGTTTTATTTTTAAAAAAGGCCGCGTTATATGAGCAATTAAAAGAATATAAAAAAGCAATGATCTATATAAAGCTGGCCAAAGAAAACACATTCAATGAAGATTTCTCAATCCTTGTTGCCGATCAGAAAAAACGTGTCAAAGATAAAATGCCAAAGGTCAAAAAGAAGAAAGTTTTAAAAATGAATGAAAAAACTAAAAAA
>JAESTN010000066.1 GCA_016763595.1 Flavobacteriaceae bacterium
TAAAAAAGAGACAAAAGTTTCTATATAAGATTAAAAACGCAACCATTAATTTGGTTGCGTTTTTTTTATCTGCCATTGGTAGAGATTTTTTATTTTGTGTAGCAATCTTTTAATAGATTATGAGATTGCTTTAGTACTTTCGCAATGACGTTTTAAATAGCAATTTTGAAAATCTATAACAGATCCAATTTCTTTAAACATACTTTTTGTGATTTTAAAAAAGTAAATCAAAAGTTCTTTGATGAAAATCAAGTTCATTTTAAAAGCAAAGCAGGTAGCCAATATTCGTATACAGAAGAGGGGGTATATCGATATTCTAATCATTGGGGGCGTGTAGCGAATTGTAGATGGAGATTGTATTCGGATAAGAAACTAAAGAATCAAAAATCCTATTTAGGGTTTGCGAAATGGTCCGGTTTTTACGCGCTAAATGAAACCGAAAAACAATTCTACATCTCTGTAGATTTTGAAAATATGGATGTCGATTTTCACCATAAAGGAACTAAAGAAGACGTTTTTGTGTTTTTTGCAGAAACAGCACAAAAAAAGGTGATTCAAATTAGAAAGCTATTTTTAGATGATAAATGGGCCAAATATTTTGACACAGAGATTGCCTTGCTTCGGAAAAATATAATTTTAAAATACATCAACTCGAATAAATCTTTACTAGAAATAAAGAATAATCAGAAATAATAAAAATGTATTTTTGTGAAAAATGATAGCCCTAAATGTTATTTAATTCTTTCGATTTTTTAGTTTTTTTGCCAACGGTTTTCGTTTTGTATTGGTTTGTCTTTAAAAAAAGACAAAATCAGAATATCTTAGTATTAATTGCTAGTTATGTTTTTTATGGATGGTGGGATTGGAGGTTTCTGATTTTAATCTTTATAAGCACCATAGTAGATTACTCTATTGGTGTTTTGTTAGATAAGCAGAAAAAAAACAATAGGCGTAAGTATTTACTCTGGGTAAGTTTGTCTTTTAACCTGGGCCTTTTGGGCTTTTTTAAATACTTTAATTTTTTTATTGACAATTGGATTGAAGCTTGGTCTTCAATTGGAGTTGTAATGCATGAGAGCTCATTAAACATTATTTTACCAGTAGGTATCTCCTTTTATACTTTTCAAACACTTAGTTATTCAATAGATGTATATAAAAACAAATTAAAGCCGACTAAAAACATCGTTGCATTCGCGAGTTTTGTGTCTTTTTTTCCTCAGCTAGTTGCCGGCCCAATAGAAAGAGCAACTAATTTGTTGCCTCAATTTTATAAAAAAAGGACATTCAATTATGATTTGGCTATTTCGGGTGTAAAACTTATCCTTTGGGGCCTGTTTAAAAAAGTGGTGATTGCAGATAATTGCGCTATATATGTCAATGAAATATTTGACAACTATCAAGGTCAATCGAGTTTAACCTTAATCTTAGGAGCTGTGTACTTTGCTTTTCAGATTTATGGTGATTTTTCTGGTTATTCTGATATTGCAATCGGTACTTCAAGACTCTTTGGGTTTAATTTAATGAGAAATTTTAATTACCCATATTTCTCAAGAGATATAGCAGAGTTTTGGAGACGATGGCACATTTCGTTATCAACTTGGTTTAGGGATTATGTGTATATTCCCTTAGGAGGTTCAAGAGGTTCAAAATGGATGCAAATTAGAAATGTATTTGTAATCTTTTTAGTGAGTGGTTTTTGGCATGGAGCAAATTGGACATTTGTAATTTGGGGAGGATTGAATGCGCTGTTCTTTTTACCATTGCTTTTAACGAACAAGAATAGGAAACACATTAATATCTCTGCTCAAAATAGCTTGTTACCTTCTTTTAAAGAGTTTTTACAGATGGTGTTAACCTTTTGTTTAACCACTTTTGCTTGGATATTTTTTAGAGCAAACTCGGTCAATGATGCCATTGCGTATATATTAAAATTATTTAGTAGTCAAAATCTATTTCATATTGATTACTTGTCAGGAATAGAAAGATATTCTTTTGAAATAGCTTTTTTAATTCCAATTTTATGTTTTTTTGAATGGATTTACAGAAAACGTGAAACCCCTTTTGAAGGAAGATATAAAAATGTAAACGAAGCTGTAATATTAATCCTTTTATTAATTTTCGGTCAATTTACAAATCATTCTAGTTTTATTTATTTTCAATTTTAATGAAAAGATTTTTTAAATATATTATTTGGAGAATAGCGGTTTTAATACTAGTATTAATTCTACTAGATATACTATTCACTTCTATTTATTCTAAGAAAAAAGGAATAAGAAATAAGATTGAATATGTATTTCAAAATAGTAAAAAAAACTATGATTATATTTTTTTAGGATCGTCTAGGGTTGAATACCATATTGATACTGAGCTAATAGATGCGGATAATAACACTAGAAGCTTAAATATGGGGGTTTCTGGACAAGATCTTACAGAAACCTTTTTGTTATTAAAGCTATTAATATATAAGAGCTTTAAGGCAAAAAAATACTTTATTCAATTGGACGAGTCAGATTTCTCTTTAGTCAAAGAAAAATCATTTATTGGAGCGAGTTATTTTATGCCATATGTAGATAATAATGAGGTGAAAAATCATTTAGAAAAGTACGATGATGATTTTATTCTAGACACCAAAGCACCATTTTACAGGTACATGAATTATGGGTATAAAATTGGGTATAGAGAATTACTCTTAAAACTTAATAATAAAAACAGAAGAGTAAGCTTTTACATCGGATTGAAACCTGTGTTGAAAGACAATAATGCAAGTTATCTTTTTAAAGAAAAGTACAATAATGATTTATTAAACGAGATAAAATCTTTTGCCAAAGAGGAGAATGTAGCACTAGTATTTTTTACTTCACCATATTACAATCCTCAAAAAACAGTAAAATTTAAAAAGTTTGCAAAACAAAATAACATAAACCAATATATAGATTCAATTAAAAAAGTTGAATATTTTAAAGATTCAGATCATTTAAACTATCTGGGCGCAAGAATATTTACAGAAATGTTAATAAGAGATTTTAACCTTAAATATTAACACCATTTTTTGACTCTTATCAAGAAGTTTTAATTAGATATTCCGTAAATTTACTACACAATATTTCACTGAAATTAACTTAAGTTATACCATTTATATTTAAAAATAAGCTACAGAAACCGAAATTGCTTTTTTGTTTTAGCCTGCTTCGAATTGTTTGAATAGCTAAGCTATTGAAATAATGAGTAAAGTGATAAAATTAAAAATGGATGCGTTTGAATGGCTTACTTTAATGTGTAATTGGCATTAAAGGTACTCAAACTATGAATATACCACAAACTAGCTTTCCAAGAGTTGTAATTATTGGAGGCGGATTTGCAGGCTTAGCATTGGCTAAAGGATTAGAGAAAAAAGACATTCAAGTGGTCTTAATTGATAAACACAACTACCACACATTTCAACCCTTATTATATCAGGTAGCAACTGGAGGATTAGAGCCAGATTCAATTGCTTTTCCAATACGGAAACTGTTTAATAATTTGAAATATTACCATTTTAGACTTGCTGAGGTTACAAATATCAACCCTGATAAAAAAGAAGTAGAAACCACCATTGGGAACTTAGAATACGATCATCTAGTGATTGCTACAGGTTCAAAAACCAATTTTTTCGGGAATAAAAACATCGAAAAACATGCGATGGAAATGAAAACCATTCCGCAATCTTTAAACATTCGAAGTTTGGTGTTGGAAAACTTTGAAGAAGCATTATTGACTTCAGATTTTGAAGAGCGAAAAGCGTTGATGAATTTTGTGATTGTTGGTGGAGGACCAACAGGAGTGGAGTTGGCAGGAGCTTTGGCAGAAATGAAAAAAGGAATTTTACCAAAAGACTATCCAGATTTAGACATTCGCCAAATGCAAATAAACATCATTCAGGGTTCTGATAGATTATTAGATGCCATGAGTAATCAAGCTTCAAAAAAAGCAGAAGATTTTTTAATTAATTTAGGAGTTTGTGTTTGGAAAAACTTAATTGTAACAAATTATGATGGAGAAACCGTAACGACCACTTCTGATGAGAAATTTAATGCTGCAACTGTAATCTGGGCGGCAGGCGTAGAAGGACAATTAATAAATGGTCTGCAGGCAGAGTGTATTGTAGAAAGAGCGAATAGAATTAAAGTTGATGCCTACAATAAAGTTGTTGGTTATAAAAATGTATATGCAATAGGAGATATTGCAGCAATGATGTCAGAAGAGAATCCGAGAGGACATGGAATGATGGCGCAACCAGCATTACAGCAAGGTAAATTGCTCGCGAAAAACATTCTGGCAGAAATGAAAGGTAAGCCTTTAAAAGCGTTTGTATACAATGATAAAGGCTCTATGGCAACCATTGGTAGAAATAAAGCAGTAGTAGATTTACCTAATTGGAAGTTTCAAGGAGTTTTTGCTTGGTTTGTTTGGATGTTTGTGCATTTGTTTTCGTTGATTGGTTTTAGAAACAGAGCGATTGTGTTTTTAAACTGGTTGTACAATTATGTACGATTTGATCGGGAAACAAGATTGATTATTCGTCCATTTAAAAATAAAAATAGCCAATCGTTTAAATAGCAAGATATGCCTACTGTTTCACATATTAAATGCTCAAATTGCGGGCTA
>JAESTN010000067.1 GCA_016763595.1 Flavobacteriaceae bacterium
AATCAATCCATAAACAATTAGAATTAGGCCTCCAATATAAAACAACCTTGGATCATCCTTTATTTGTTCTAATAAGCGCCTACTTCCTAAATAGGCAATAATTATAAAAACAATATCTCCTAAAATTACACCTGTATTAAAAACAATGGCAGCCCTGGCTCCTTTTAAGATGCTAGTCTGTATCAACATAAAAAAAACAGGCCCAATCATAAATGAAAGAAAGAACCCCCAAAAAACAGCATTTTTAATATTGTAGAAATCCATTTTTTAAAGATACATATTAAATAAATGGCGCCCCTTAAGAGTTTGAGTAATTAAACGGAGTTGGGCTGTTGCCCTGCGATTAAACATCATCAAAATCAATGGTTAATTTTGGAGTTGTAGGGTGTGCTTGACATGCTAACACAAATCCTTCTTCAATTTCATCATCTGTTAAAATGCTGTTTTTACTCATTACCGCTTTCCCTTCTGTAACTTTACCTAAGCAGCTACTACAAACACCACCTTGACAAGAATAGGGGGCGTCTAAATTGTTGCGCAAAGAAGCGGCTAAAATATCATCCGTTTTATCCATGGTAAAAGTGGTTTCTTCATCATCTAGCAAAACAGTGATTTCTGCTTTTCCATCAGGGATATTTAATGCGATTTCGTCAGTAGAAGCCGTAAACAACTCAAAATAAATAGCCTCTTCGTTAAACCCATTTTCTTGTAAAGTATCAGAAACAGTAGTAATCATTTCTTCTGGACCGCATAAAAATGCCGAGTCAAAAGAAAGATCATTATGAATGTTTTTTACAAAATAATTGGTGTGTCCTTTATCTATTCTACCAAATTTACTATCCGTTTTTAACTCTTTACTAAATACATAGTGTAAGTTAAATTGAGCAACGTATTTTTCTGATAAAGAATCTAATTCGTTTTTAAAGATGGTTGAATCGGCAGATTTATTTCCATATACCAATGTAAAAGTAGCAGTAGGCTCATTTTCTAAAACGGACTTTATCATGGATATAACAGGCGTAATTCCACTACCAGCAGCAAAAGCAATGTAGTTTTGATTTGCTTCTGGGTTTAAAATAAATTTTCCTTCAGGTTCTGCCACTTCTAATACATCTCCTTCTTTTAATTTTGAAGTTGCATAGATAGAAAAGGTTCCGTGATCAATAGCCTTCACGGCCACTTTAAGCTCGTTGCTGTTAGGCGATGCACAAATAGAATAGGACCTACGGACTTCTTTTTCTGTAAGTACTTTTTTAATGGTAATATATTGACCTGCAATAAAAGAGAAGGTCTCTTTTAAATGCAGAGGAATATCAAATACAATAGAAACAGCATCTTGGGTTTCCTTGATGATTTTTTGTATTGTTAATTTATGAAATGTAGACATTGTTGTTATTTTAAGATTGCAAAAATAACAAACTAATTACGAACAAAACGTTAGAGTTTTGATAAACTAATACCTAAGAGTTTTATACATAAGAAAATTATGTATATATTTGCTGCCGATATATATGTCATTGCGAATGTAATGAAGCAATATTTTTAAAGGAATAAAAGATTGTTTTGTTCTATAAGCCTCATTATGACAAATGAAAAGAAGTCGTAACTGAGCAGTCAAAAACTAAACGAATAAACAGTAGCATATGGGAAATCAAAAACTATATAAAGGCTCTTTACAAACCATCATTTTAAAACTGTTAGCTCAGAATGATAAAATGTATGGATATGAAATTACTCAAAAAGTAAAAGAACTTACCAAAGGCGAATTAAAAATTACTGAAGGGGCTTTGTATCCGGCATTGCATAAACTGGAAGCAGAAGGCATGTTAGATGTTGAGGTGGCTAAGGTTGGAAATAGATTGAGAAAATATTACAAGCTTACAGAGCATGGTACTAAAGAAACAGTGAACAAACTGGCAGAAATGCAAGAGTTTTTAAAAACCATGCAGCAGTTGGTCAACCCTAAATTTAGTTTGGAGTAATTTTTTAACGATGAAAGAAAAACATCAAATAACCGACAAGTACATAGCGGAATTGTACAAATTCACCAGAGAACATTTTGTAGAGCATTACGATGTACAAACAGAACTAGTAGATCATTTAGCAAATGATATTGAACAAATTTGGGTGGCTCAGCCACAATTATCGTTTAATGAAGCAAAAATTATTTCATTTAAGAAATTTGGTATTTTTGGGTTTATGGATGTGGTTGAACAAAAACAAAAGGTGATGAATAAGCGGTATTGGAAAATTTTGTGGCGTTTTGTAAAAGAGTGGTTTTCGGTACCTAAAATTATACTTACTGCTAGTGTTTTTACAGTATTTATTTTATTATTTCAATTAAGAGTTTCATCTATAATTGTGCTGATAGCGATTGTTACATTATTGACTTTTGAATTTATAAATGAAATGATTATTAAGTATAAATTAAGAATTATAAAGAAAAGAAAGCAAAAATTATTCTTGTTAGAAGAAATGATTCATAACACCAAGAGTGGTTTACTCTTAGTAAGTGTCTTCAATATTTTTAATTTCATGAATGTTTTTAAAATTGATTTTAGCTCATTGTCTATTTATTGGGTAGGTTTATCATCTTTTGTGGTTACGCTATTCCTAGTCATCTACTATGTTGTAACTTTTGTAATGCCCTCAAAAGCAGAAGAATTACTAGCAGAAGTCTATCCAGAATATAAATTTTTATAAACTTTTGTAACAAATAGCATTTCTAAGACACTTATTATCAAACTAATTAACCAAGTAATATGTTTACACAATTTTTTAAACTAGAATGGAAACAGTATTTCCGTTCTTCTTATTGGCAAAAAGGAATTGCACTAAAAATTATCATGGGCTTTTTTGCTTTATACATGATGGTGTCATTTCTAGCTTTAGGTATTGGAAGCTTTTTTATTTTAAAGAAAACCATGCCAGATGCAGACCCTTTACAAACGGTAAATTCATTTTTACTATTTGCAGTTATTGGAGATTTAATCTTTCGATATTTGATGCAGAAATTACCTGTAATGGATATTAAACCCTTACTAATTTTACCAGTTAGAAAAACAAAATTGGTGCATTATGTATTAGGGAAATCTACCTTTTCTGCATTTAATATTTTTTCCTTATTCTTTTACATTCCTTTTGCAGTTGTACTTATTACACAAGACTATGATACAACAGGAGTATTAGGTTGGTTAGCTACTATGATTTTGTTAACTCAATGTGGAAACTTCACCAATTTTATTATCAACAAAAACAACATGGCATTTTGGGGGTTAGCCACTGTTTTAATAGGAACCATTGGGTTGCAATATTTCGGTATTTATGATGTGACTACTATAAGTCAATCAATTTTTGATGGTTTGGTTGCAAACCCAATATATGCAATAGTTCCTTTAGGTTTACTAATCATATTATACATTATTAATTTTAAGGTATTAAAAGGACAATTGTTCTTAGATGATGCTATAAAAGAAAAAGTAAAAGAAGCAAATACTGTAGATTTATCTTGGGCGAACAGATTTGGAGAAATGGCGCCATTTATTAAAAATGAAATCAGGTTAATTTGGAGAAATAAGAGAACAAAAACAGTATTTTTAATGTCTTTCTTATTTGTGTTGTATGGGCTGATTTTCTTCACGCAAGAGACCTATCAAAAAATGCCAGCAATGT
>JAESTN010000068.1 GCA_016763595.1 Flavobacteriaceae bacterium
ATAGTATTTTTATGTATCGCCCCTTTCGAAACAACTTGGCCAAGTATATTAATAATACGATACTCTGGTTTTATATTATAGCTTGGATTAATATTAAGCATATCTCTTGCAGGTGTTGGATACACTATTGCGTCTCCAATATTTGCACCCGTTGAACGCTGAGAAGTAGTATTATTTCTATAAAGTTCAACAGTATTGTTCGCAATACTTGAGCTTCCTGCAATACCAGTAATGGTTACCTGATCAATATATATCTGATCATTATTCCCCGAGGCATCATTTTGAAACCTAAAACCAGAGTTCACGGCGAAGTTATATTGAGAAGCGTCTAAAACAATGGTAGCTTGGTAATACGTATTGTTGTTGATTCCAGAGCCTCTTACCCAAGTTCCTACGGTTGTCCAAGAACTTCCGTTATAAAAACGAAGCCAAAAATCTTCATTTGTTTCCATGCTATATACATAGAAGTAAAAATTTATTTCTACTTGCGCATATGGAGATGTATCTATATTAGATAAAGTCATCGCAGAACCTGTTCCAGAATTGTCTCTTAATCGAATTGAATAACTTCCTTCATATGAACGAGATCCAGAATATCGATAACAATCACTACCACCATCGGCCCAGCCATCCCAGCCAGACTCAAAATAACTTTGATTTAAAATCGTGTTGCTTACAGAACAAGGAGAACATGAAGAACCCCCACAGTCTATACCTGTTTCATCTCCGTTCTGAATACCATCAGAACAAGTAGGTGTTGTTAAGGTTGTTATATTAATGGTGTTACTTGCACCAGAAACATTTCCTGCAGCATCTTTAGCTGTAACACTAAATGAATACGCAGTATTAGCTGTTAGTCCAGTTGCTTGATACGTTGTTCCACTAGTTACTGTTGCAATTACTGTTGCTCCTTGATATACATCATATCCTGTCACGCCAACATTATCAGTAGAAGCATTCCAAGACAAATCAGTGGTCGTTTCGGTAGTATTACTAGCACTTAAACTTGTTGGATCACTTGGTGCATCTGTATCAGGACCAGCGGCAGCGATTACAATTGTATAGTCTTCAACTTCTCCATAGGTAAATGATTGACAAGATGTAGGCGTGGCATTATAACTCATCGAAACTCGCATTCTTGTTGATGTTTCTGTAGCACCAGCAGGAATCGTAAAAGATCCACTTACGGGAGTTGTCTGCGTTGCAGACTGAGAAAATACTTGTTCACCAGCATCTGTAAAGTCACCATCTTTATTGTAATCTATCCATACAGAATATCCTTCAGAATAGACAGTTCCAGTCCAAGTAGGTGTTACTGTAATTGTATATTGATTTCCTTTCGTTAATGTTGTAGACAGGTTTGTGAAATCAGAATAAAACTGACCTCCAGAGGCATTGTCAATTGTGTTTAATTGCACTCTTCCAATGTATTCATCATTAATATTTGAACTTTGAGATGCACAATAAGTAACTTGTACCGCATCAGTAGTTACATTAACAATAGTACTTTCAGAAGAAACATTGCCAGCAGCATCTTTTGCTTTTACGCTAAATGCATATGCTGTATTTGATGTTAATCCAGTTACTTGATAATTTGTATTTGCTGTATTGCTTATAACAGTTGCTCCTTGATATACGTCGTAAGAAGTTACAGCTACGTTATCAGTTGAAGCATTCCAAGACAAACTAACACTCGAGTCGGTAACATTAGCACTTGCCAATCCAGTTGGAGCAGTAGGCGCTTCTGTATCTGGCGCACTAGTTGATGCATTTACAGTAGTACTTTGTGATGAACTATTACCAGCAGCATCTTTCGCAATAACATAAAAACTATAGCTAGTATTTGCAGTTAGTCCAGTTGCTTGATAATTTGTGTTTGTAGTTGTTGCTTTGAAAGCACCATTTTGATACACATCATACCCAGTAACTCCAACATTGTCTGTAGAAGCTGTCCAAGATAAATCTATGGTTGTTTCAGTTTGGTTTGAAGCAGCTAGGCTACTTGGTGCAGTAGGAGCTTCAGTATCTGGAATTGATGTTGACGTAAAGGTTCCAGTAAATACGCCACGACCATAAGTTGAAGCAATAATTTTATTATTAGTGTCATCTCCATTTACTGCCCAATAATCTAATGATGTTACACTTACATCACTCATTCCGTTGTATGATTGTGACCAAGTTGGACTCGCGTCATTAAAATTACTTGTAGCCCAAATACCTAATTGAGTTGCAAGAATTGCTTCATTTGCATTTAAAGGGTTTAAAAGGAAATCTCTAACAGGAATGTCTGGAAGGTTCCCTTCTTTGTTAGACCAACTAGAGCCACCATTTGATGATGCCCAAACACTGGTTACTCCATAATTGTGTATGGTCACAATTAAATCGTTGGCAGTTTCTCCAAATCTTACTGAAGAAACAGAACCCACAAAAGGAGTTGTTATGGTTGACCAAGTTGCAGATGAATTTCCTACACTAGTTAATTTGACAAGACCACCATTAGCCATACCAACATACCAAGTATTGCTTGCAAAATCAGAAGCAATAAATGCGGTTGGTTTTGCTGTTAAAGCAGCATTGGTTAATGTTCCGTTGCTATTTGCCGCCACATTTACACTACGTATAGAATAGCTTGTTCCAGAAGAATTGTTACTTAACAAGCGGTTTGCATTACTATCATAACCCATTTGATTTACGAAATCTCCTGTATTTTGACTATTCACCAATGAAGTTGCTCCTCCATCAATTCTACCTTGCCCATTCCACGGTAAATTAAAACGGTAAATGACATTGTAAACATAAGTTGCAATCATATACTGACCATCTTTATCAACAAATGTGTAGAAGCCATCACCATCACTTAATTCTTCAGAACTATTTACATTCGCTACAGCGTTTCTAAAGGCCTGAGTTCCGTTATCTTGTGCTCCAGCAGAAAAGATACCTGAAGTATCTCCAGTTCCATCTGGACCTATCCCTGCTTTTACAAATTGAGTTACATTGTATCCATTGTTTCGAACACTTATGGTACTTCCTGCATTTCCAGAATAGTAGATTCCACCGTCATTTCCAAACAACATTGCTGAAGATGAATTATTTCCAAATGCAATAGAATGTTGATCTGCATGTACTTCTTGATGCCCAAAACCTCCATACCAATGAGATAATTGAGACCAGGATGAACCTCCATTTGTTGTTTTAAATAAATCGATTCCACCTACATAAACAATATCATCGTTTGATGGATCTGCCTCAATCACTAAATCATAAAAGGCTTGTCCACGACAAAAATCATTCGAAGAGATTCCGGTATCTGCATCATTCGGTAAGCTTTTAGAAGAAATAGTTGCAAAGCCATTGGTTGTTTCATAAATATGAACAGGAGAGCTACTTCCTTGTGTTAAGGCATAAATTTTGTTAGGATTGGTTGCAGACGGTTCTAATTCAACTCTGTTAGAATCGGTTAATGGAGAGGCAGCTGCTTCGGTCCAAGTAGATCCATTTGTACTACTATAGACTCTTCCACCACCTTCACCAAGTGCAGAACCAATGGTTCCCATCCAAACTTTATTATCAGCGCCAACTTCTAAATCATTCGGAATGTAATAATAAGTAGCTCCGCCAAAAGTATGTTGCATATTTGAAGATTCAATTCTACTCCAAGTTGTACCTCCATTTGTTGAGTGGTATAAACCTGCGGATTGCAACCCTAACCAGTTTGCTGGGTTGGACGCATCTCCATAAGTATGTGCACCAACAGCAACAAATAGTTCCGTTGAAGTACCATTGTCCCATGCCAATACATCGTTTACATAATAAATGCCATTTAAAAATAAGTTTGTAGCACTATATGAAAAAGTTGCTGGGCCAGCAGGAGGAATTGTTAATGCGGACCAATTAGTACCGCCATCTGTTGTTACATATACTCCGTTACCCACAACATCTCCAGCTGTATATTGTTCTCCTGTACCAACGTACCAAATATTTGAATTTCTTGGATCTACTGTAATAGAGGTAACTGATAAATTGCCAGGAACGTTTTGAACTCTAGACCAGGTAGAGTTACTATTCGTAATATTTGTGTTTTTCCACAACCCTCCACTCACACCTCCAGCGTAAACGGTATTGTTACTTGCATCATTTGGGTCATACATAATTACTCTAGTACGTCCACCTACATTATTAGGGCCTCTTTCTTCCCAAGAATTTCCTGTATCTCCAGGGTTTTTTTGCAGGCGTCTATTTTTGTGTAGTTTTTCTCTTAGAAGGGTGATATTCCCATCATCTAATTTTCCTGTAGATGGATTTATGGTTAACTCCCACATTTGTTCATAATACTTGTTTGGAGGAAGACCATTTAATTTTCTTGTTTTTTTATCCCAGGTAAGCGTTTTTGTAAAGGGACTTTTTTTTAAGAATTCACTATGTTTTTTTCGTTGATTTTCAAGAGTAGATGTTTCTCTTGAATATGAATAAACAAGTATTCCAATTAGTAATAAGGAGAGTGTTAAACCTCCCACTAATAAGCGTAGTTTTTTCTTCATGACTCGTAAAGTTTTTAATTAGTTAATTTTTGATTTGTTAACAAAAGTTAAATAATTGCTTTTTTCTTTTAAAAACACTTAATATTTTATTGATAACCTAACAAAACTATGATTTTTATGTACATGTGTCAATCCCTGAAAATGGGGTATTTTTTCTAACGGTTTTCCGTGAGGTAACATTTTTCTCTAATATTTGATTTCAACCTACATACCCTATCAATCCTATAGATTATTGATTTAAGGGTTTATTATAAAAGAAATTAATACGAATTACAGAATTTTTAAAGATTCGTGAAAAGGAAAAATGAAGATGATGAAGTATTTTTTTTGGGAAGTTAAATATTATATTTATTGCTCTTAGGATATAAAGTTTATAGAAAGATTTAGAATAGAACAGGAAAAAAAATCTTTAATGTTATATTGCATGCATTATATTGGAATTGTATGCAAATGAGGTTACAAGCTTTGACATTTTTATTACTAAGTTTTACCTGTGGTTCTATACCAATGTTTTCTCAAGACAGTATTCCTAAAACGTCTAATTTAAAAGAAGAGAATTTTTTAAAGTTTCAAGATCACTTTTTTAAAGCACTGGCACAAAAGTCTATTTATAATTATAGGGTTGCAATTCAGAATTTAGAAAAATGCAATGCATTAAAACCTAAAGATATTTCAGTCCTATTTGAAATGTCAAAAAACTATTTAATGCTTAAAAAGTTTTTTGAAGCAGAAGAATTTGCAAAACAGGCACTAGTGCTTGAGCCAGAAAATTACTGGATTTTAGAACATTTGTCAAAATTATACATCGCCTCAAGGAATATAAAAAAGGCAATTCCGATTCATGAAAAAATAGCCAAGCAAAACCCTAAAGAAAGAGAAAAACTGGTGTATTTATATTATCAAAATAATGAATTAGCTAAGGCTAAAGTTCTCTTATCAGATTTAGAAAAACAGCGTCAATTAACTCCTGGTTTATTAAATTTTAAAAAGAGATTTATGAAAACAGTTTCAGTTGATAAAGTTACTAAGGTTAAAGGGTTGAAAGATTTGATAAAAGAATTTGAAACCAATAAAAGTTTTGAAACGCTTTATAAAATATTAACTTTGACGGCCAATACAAATACCAATATTTTATTGTCTTATAGTCAAGTTGGATTGGAGTTATATCCAGCGCAAGCATATGTGTATTTAATGAATGCAAAAGCGTTAAACCAAAACAATAACTTTAAAAAAGCGCTAGAACAATTAATGAATGGTATTGATTTTGTGGTTGATAACAATGTGTTAGAAGCAAATTTTTATGATGAGATTGCTAAAAGTTATTTTGGGTTAGGGAATAACAAGGAAGCAATAAAAAATAAAAATAAAGCGTTAGCATTACGTAAAAAATAAAAGGTTAATGAAGTTTTTTAGATTGATTTTAATAGTAATGTTGGTATTTACATCTTGTAAAACCAAAAAAGGAATAGTTGGTAGTACAGCTATGGAAATTAAAAAATTATCTGCAAGAAAAGTTTCTAAAAAACACATTGCCACTTCGTTTGATAAAAAAACGATCGATGCAAGGTTAAAAGTTGCTTATAAAAGTGATAAAGATAGGTATAACCTAAATGTAAAATTAAGAATAGATAAAGACAAAGTAATCTGGATAAACGTTGTCTATAAAAGTGTTATTTTAGTTGCAAGAGCAAAAATTACTCCGAGCTCTGTTAGTTATTACGAGAAAATCAATAAAACATATTTCAAAGGAGGTTTTGATGTCTTAGAAGAGATGTTAGGAGCAGAGGTTAATTTTAAGCAATTACAAAACATGCTGTTAGGCCAGGCTATTTTTGATTTAAAGGAACAAAAATACACTTCAGTAGTACATAATGAAGCCCATTTGTTAGTTCCTGCACAGCAAAAAGCGCTGTTTGATATTTTATTTTGGATCAATCCAGTTCATTTTAAATTAGATATGCAAACATTAAAAAATAATCAAAAAAACCAAGAATTAAAAGTTGCTTACAAGAGTTATTCTAATATCAATGGAGTGATTTTTCCAAAGAGAATAGAAATTAGAGCAATAGAAAAAGGGAAGTTTACCAATATTGATAT
>JAESTN010000069.1 GCA_016763595.1 Flavobacteriaceae bacterium
AATGCAAATACAAAAACTAATATGCTTACTATTTTTTTCATCTTTTAAAATTTTAATTATTATGCTTCTATGACATTAAAAAAATGAAAAGGTTTAACATTGAATGTGTTTTTAACATTCGCTTAACAAGTATAAGCGGATTGAAAATAAAAAGTTTAGGGAAATTTATTCAGTACTTAAGAGGCTATAAAATCTAAATCGAAGTCTAGCTTTTATACACATGCCTTTTTTTACAATCCGATGCTTATCAACCAGTAAAATACGCAAAACAACACTGCCTACTGTAGCAATAGATAGAGCGAAAGTAGCAATTGTACTTAAGCAACTGTTAGCTGGTACAAAAGGGTTTGATTAAGACTTTGCTTGTTTGATGATTTCTTTTACAGCAGTTTGATATGCCTTTGCATTTGAAGCCTTCTTAATCTTTTTATAGGTTTTTTGAGGGTTTTCAAAACTTTTAGAAAAGTACTCCCAAAAACCTAACATTTTCATTTTTATCGGTGTTGGGCCAGAAAGTGCAGCATCGTATTCTTCAAATATTCTATCGTGAAATTCTTTAAAGATTTCAAACCTGTTTTTTGGATATTCAGTAGTATCATTTTTAATCATTGAAGGTAAAAATGGATCCGAAATCAATCCCCTGCCAATCATCCAATGGTCAATAGTTGGGAAGCGCTCTTTTAAGGTTTTAAAAGCACTTACAGATGTAATATCACCGTTATAGTACATTTTATGTTTGCTGTTGTCTAAGCATCGTTGAAAGGCTTCTAAATTAGTTCCGCCTTTATACAATTGCTTTCCAATACGTGCGTGAATTGCAATATTTTTTATTGGATAGGTATCGAGAATGGGTAGCACATCTAATATCTCTTCAGGAGCATCGTAACCCATTCGCATTTTCATGGATACAATGATGTCAGATTCGTTGTGTATTTTATGAAGAATACTGTTTATTTTATCCGCATCACGAATCAACCCAGAACCCATTCCTCGTTTTGTAACCATCGGATAGGGACAGCCTAAATTCCAATTTAGTTCTTTGTAACCTAATTCTTGTACGTATTTTGATACAAATAAGAATTCATCAACATCATTGGTAATGATTTGTGGAATTACTTCTAAGTTTGTGTTGTTTTCTGGAAGGATGTCTTTTTTATACGAATTTTTAATGACCAATTTTCCGTTCAACCGAATGTAAGGCGAATAGAACGTATCAATTCCTCCAAAGAAATGATTGAATGCATTTCTAAATTTAAAGTCTGTAAATCCTTGTAGGGGAGAAGAAAGAAGTGTTTGGCTCATAAATATATTTCTTGCGTCAAAGATAGTATACTTTTCAATGTGCTGGGTGTTTTCTGAATCAAAAAAAAGCCTCTCAAAAATGAGAGGCTTTTAAATTATAAGGTAAAAAAAAGACTATTTAGGATCTAAAATGGTGTCAATTCTTTCAACAATATCTTGTAAGTGATATCTTGTAAGTGTATTTGGTGCAGTAGCAATCGCTCTTTTTGTGTCGCGTTTGATTCTGTTTAATTCACCTCTTACAATAGGTTTTACATCAGAAATATCTGCTCCTTTAGACATTAAATTTCCTAAAACACCAATGTGTGTTCTTTGTAAGTTTCTTCTATAAGTATCAATAGATTTTCTAGAATACAATTCTGTCCAAACTCCTCTTCGTACATCATACATCATAGATAAAACAGTATATGCTTTTGAACCATTCAACGTTTGGTTGTCTATCATTCTTACCATTCTTCTACTGCTTAAAAGACTTCTTAAGGTTCTAGATTGCAGTCTTTTAATTCTGTCTGAAACTCCAGAAGACTCTGTTCTGTCAATAAAGGCTTTATTAATTACCCAAGTTGGTGTTTTAAACAATTGATCATTTAAAAACTTAACAGCTGCTTTTTGGCGTTCTTTAGCCACTTGCGTATAAATTACTCCAGCTTGATCAGATGTTTTATTGTCTTCAATTACACCACCAACAATTGTTGTAACATGTCCATTATATCGACCAAACTGACTAAGAACATGACCATACATTGCTTTTAAATCTGTATAGTTTTCTCCTTTTTTACTTGTCCAATTCATCAAATTAGGAACGATACGTTTTAAATTAGCAATCCCATAGTTACTTGCTTTGATTCCATCATCACCTAAATCTTCAGTTTGTGAGCTAGGATCAATTCTATTGTTTCTTCCAAAACGATACATTGGATCTCCTGCATGTTTTAGAATCCAACTATCTAAAATTGGTTTTTCTTGTTTAGCAGTTTTCCCTAAAATAGGTCTGTAACCCCAGTTAATTGCATGTTTGTCATAGATACCAATATTTGGCATTAAGGCAACACCTTTATCACCAGGTTGAGCTATATAATTAAAACGAGCATAATCCATAATTGAAGGTGCTGTTCCGAATTTTTTTGTAAAGGTTGCAGAACGTAAAGAATCTACTGGATATGCAGAGCTACTTCCCATGTTATGGGGTAATCCTAAAGTATGCCCCAATTCATGAGATGAAACAAACTTGATTAACTCTCCCATAACTTCCGTTTTAAAACCAACTTTTTGGGCTTCAGGGTTGATTGCTGCAGTTTGAACAAAAAACCATCCTTGTAATAAGGACATTACATTGTGGTACCAGTTAATATCTGATTCTAAAATCTCTCCAGAACGAGGGTCACTTACGTGAGGTCCGTTTGCATTTGGAATTGGAGATGCTAGATAACGAATTACAGAATAACGAACGTCTTCTGGACTGTATTCTGGATCTTCTTCTTTTGTTGGCGCTCTTTTTGCAATAATTGCATTTTTAAAACCAGCAGCTTCAAAAGCAACTTGCCAATCGTTTACACCTTTTATAATAAATGGAACCCACTCTTCTGGAGTCGCTCTATCTACATAATATACAATTTGTTTTTTAGGCTCAACTAATTCACCTCTCTTAAACTTTGCGATGTCTTCATCTTTTACCTCTAAACGATACCTGTCTAAATACCTAAGTGTTTTACTTTTTTGAGCAGATTCGCTATAATCTACTTGAGATCTTGCAAACCATCCAACTCTTTCGTCAAAATAACGACGCTTCATCGGTACTTTAGGTAATAAAATCATAGAGTTGCTCATTTCTAAAGAAATAGAACCTAAACTTCTGTTTGAAGGAGCTGCACCTGCGGCATATGTTTTTACATGGCGAATTTCAATATTCTTTGGATAACTAGTTATTCTTTCTATAAATGAACGTTTCGCATCCATTCTAGAAATTTTATACCTTTTTCTACTTCTTGTAGGGAAACCTAAAGGTTTTACATCTGTAGTAAATAAAGGCGTAGCATCTATAACGGTAGCTGTAGAATCTTTATTAAAGGCTTTGATAGGGAATGAGAATAAAATCGGTTCAAAATTTGAATTTAGCACCGCTTCATGTACGGGTAAATCTTTATCTGCCACTACATTGTGAGAGACCACACGTAATAAGATTTTCTTACCTTTTTTCTCCCAACGCAATACTTGTGTATTTTGTTTTCCTCCACCAAATCCTATTCCGTTGGCAGTCTTAGCAATTCTTGTTACCATTAACATTTCTCTTCCAATCAATGAATCTGGAATTTCAAACAAGTATTTTTCATCTTTTGTGTGCACACTAAACAACCCTTTGTCTGTTTTGTGCTTCTTAGTAACCACCTTTTCGTAAGGTAGTATTGCTCCTTTTTTAGGTTTCGGTTTTGGAGTAGGTTTTACCGTTTGTTTTGGATCTTTTTTGTTCTTCTTTTTTCTACGCTGTGCATCAGCATCTAAAGAAATACCAAAAACAAACAAAATTATCAGTAGTCTTGATAAGATTTTTTGTGTCATAATTTATTGAATTGAGTTTGAGTAATTAAAAATTAATTTTCGAAGTTAACCAATCTAAAAGTTTAGTTTCTTAAAGAAATGTTAAAGACTTTATAAGTTGAGCCAATAGGATAGCTTTAAATTGATCGATCTAAAACGGGGACTTAATGGAGCATCTGTATTGTAATTGTCATTATACGCAATAAATAAATCTGAAAGTGGTGCAAAACGCCATTGGATTCTCGAATTTACACTTAAGCTTTTTTCTTGATTACTATATTGAATTAGGGTGTTCCAAAATAAGCTTTTATTAAACGTAACGTCAAACCGGGGTCCAATTAACCAAATAGATGTTGTAGGATATGGGTTTGGTAATTTGATATAGTTGTAGTTAATTTGAATGTTAGTTTGGAAATAAGGCTGAATTCTCCAATTGAATCGACCTTGAATTGAATATTTTTTTCCATTGTAAAATTGACCAATTGATGGCGTAATATCAAACGAAAATTGTTTTCTCATATCAGAACGATACTTGGCTTGAAAACTTGTATAGGAATATCCTTGGTTTCCTGATAGTGGGGTCGCGTCAGTTCTTGTTGGATCAAAACTTTCATACAAATAAGTATACCTGTTAAACATAGAAAATTCTAATTCTGATGAATTGTTAAAACTAATATTCCATTGGCTAATAACAGTGTAATCCGAATTCTCATACCCTAATTTAGGTTTCCAAACAACTATAGGAGTCACAGAAAATGTGTGCTTTTGGATGCTCCCTTTTTTAGGATATATCGTATATTCAAAATTTGGGTTTATCTTAAAAATATCTGTTCTTCTTATAAACCCTAAATCAGATCTAAAATCGTCTTCAATATACAAGCCACTCAATCTAATTTTAAAAGCACGTGAGTTGTATTCGGTTGAAATCCCTGCAGAGATGTCATTGCCGTTTGTGGTTGGAGAAAAAGATTTATGAATGTAATATCTACCATTCCAAGTATTGTCTTTTGATGCTAAATTGTAATCGACTCCAATTACTCTATTAAATTTGTCTTCTTCGGATAAAAAGGAATAGTCTTTTGTTGCCTGTTTGTTGATGAATAGAAAGCTAATATTAGATCTGCTAAATAACTTTTGTTGTACGGCTACCACCGAATTGTTAGTTGCCGGAATTTGGTTGGCAATATCTTCTTCTGTTTGTACACTTAAAATCCCTAATCGTAGGTTTTTATTAAGTTTTCCACTTAATCTTGCTCCCGCAACAATTCCGTTTTCAATA
>JAESTN010000070.1 GCA_016763595.1 Flavobacteriaceae bacterium
CAATAATGCTCCAAATACACAGGCCATCAATTATACAACACCATTAAGTAATGGTTTAGGACTTGGAGTAACTTTGATAAGAGATCAGGTATTTGTATTGCAAGAAACAGATGTAACGGTAGATATTTCTTACAAGCTACAGCTTTCTGAAACGCATGATTTATTTTTTGGTGTAAAAACAGGAGCATCTATTGTGAACATCAATTTAAACAATGCAGGTGCTCGTGGTAGTGATCCATTATTTGCACGCAACCAAAGTTTTATCAATACACAGTTTGGAGCAGGAGCTTATTTAAAGCATCAAAACTATTATCTAAGCATCTCTTCTCCTAATTTTTTAAATGGTACTCGGTATTTAAAACAAGGAAATGCACCCAGAGCTGCGGTAGATAACTTACACATGTATTATGGAGCAGGATATCATTTTACCATCAACAACAATGTAAAGATAACCCCCGCTTTTATGCACAGAAGCACACAAGGAGCACCGTCTTCTACAGACATCAGTGCAACGGTAGATTATAACAAGATTCAGGCAGGTATGAATTACAGGGTAGATGAAATGTATTCGATTTTTACATTATTTGAGATTATGGACAATGTACGTTTCGGAGCAGCTTACGATTTCACTACGTCTAACATCAATCAAGTAAACAACAACGGGTCTATTGAAATGTTGATTCAGTATCAGTTTTAAGAAAAACAAAAAGAGCTAAAAACAGGTATTTATACCTGTTTTGCTTAAATACTACCCATATGCGTAGGTAATAACACCTGTATATTTCTTATTTTCGTGCCAGTAAAAAAATATTAGATTTTTTATAAAACCAAACATTATGAAGAAAATTACTTTTCTATTATCTTTATTTATCACCTCATTACTTAGCTATTCATCATTTTCGCAAACACCAACTCCAGGAACAATGGAGTTCGGTACAGGGGTCGTTTTTATAGCAAATTCGGCAAGTCCAAGTGTAGATCATTCGGTCACAGCATTCTTAAATCGGTTTGATATGTCTGCTATAACTACTGGAACCATTTATATGGCTACAGCTGATGCAGGAAATGAAGGAGGTACAAGCACAATAGGTGCTCCAGGAGAAGCCGTTTTAGGATGGCTTGGAAATGGAATTGCTTCAATTTCTTCAGGAACATTAACAACAGATAATGGAGGTGAAATTGGGTTGACATCTGCACATTTTGCTTACGAACAGTCCATTGGAACTGCTGTACTTAATTTCACAATTACGGGAAAGAAAGATGGAGCTACCGTAGGGACTATAGTTCTAACCTCACCAGCTCATAACTCAGACCTTACCTTAGATTTTACCTCTCCAACAACAGGCTCATTTGCTGATATTGATGAGATTGTATTTACACCAGCGTCTCCTATATTTGGAGGATGGTCAATTGATGATTTAGTGGTGATATCTGCTGTTACGATCAGTGCACCAACAGTGTCTACAACTACCCAGGATATAATTACAACAGTTTCTGCTGTTTTAGGAGGAAATGTTACTTCAGATGGTGGCGCAAGTATAATAGAAAGAGGAATTGTTTGGGGTACAACAAGCAACCCAACCATTGCAAATACTAAAAAAGCTAATGGTACTGTTACAGGTGTATTTAGTGAAACGGTGGATGGTTTTCCTTCAAATACAACGATTCATGTTAGAGCATATGCTACAAATTCAGTCGGAACTTCTTACGGAAGTAATATTAGTTTTACAACTGAGCAATTAGGTACTAGTAATTTTATAACTCTTGGAAGCCCAAATTCTGGAGGAACCGATTTTAAAACAACTGCAAGCAATATCAACTACGTTGTAAGTAATATTATGAGCAATGATGCTAGTGGTATGTTTATTAACAACTTTACAAATGGTGCAAGTCAAACATTTACAATTAAAGCAGATGGAACCAACGCAGAATCTTTCTCTGTAGATGTATTAAATGTGAAGTCTTTTACTACGCAAACATTTGACCAAACATCAACGGTTGTCTTTAAAGATAAGTCCGGAACCACTATTCAAACAATGACTTTAAATGGAGATAAAGAATTAACACCCAATGCTACTTCTTTATTCTCTTTTTTCGACAATGGTACAACCGCACCTGTAAATTTAGTTGCGGAAATAATTTTTACTATAGTTCCTCCTGATGGAGCTCAAGATGTAAGTAATTGGACGCTAACAGATATTACCATATCTAATGTTGCTGCTCCAAGTAACTCACCTACAATTACCTTTGGAGACAGTAACAAAACCTATGGAGATGCAAACTTTGATTTAGGGGCAACTTCAAATTCAGCTGGAGCAATTACATACACAATTGAAGGAGTTAATACTACAGGAACAACACTTAGTGGTGCTAGTAATAAAACGGTGAACCTTGGAGATGCAGGTTCTTTAACTATTAGAGCAACCCAAGCAGCTAATGGAATTTACAGCTCTGGAACAAAGGATATTACATTGACAATTAATAAGAAAGCATTAACTATAACAGGTATTACTGCCGATGATATGGTTTACAACGGACATATACAAGGTACTGTAAGTGGAACGGTAAGTTTAGTGGGCGTAGTGTCAGGAGATATCGTGAGCACAGCTGCTCCACACTATGACTTTCCTAGTAAGAATGTAGGTACAAACCTTGTTATGAGCGTAGGTCATTTATTGATTGGAGCCGATGCAGGTAATTATACAGTAACAGAGCCAACTAATTTATCGGCAAACATCACTGCCAAAAGCCTTACGGTTATTGGACTAACTGGAGATAACAAAGTGTATGATGGAATGTCCACTGCCAGTGCTAGTGGAACAGCTGTTTTATCTGGGGTTGAATCAGGGGATACTGTAATTTTAGGAGGTACATCTGACTATACTTTTGCTTCTGCAAATGTTGGAACAGGAATTATCATTTCTACAACTGGGTTTACAATTTCAGGTGGAGATTCAGGAAACTATAGTTTAACACAGCCAACTTTATCAGCAGATATTAGCACAGCTACATTAACCATTACTGCAGATGATCAAACAAAAGCCTATGGAGATGCAAATCCTGCATTTACCATTTCATATTCTGGATTTAAAAATTCAGAAACTTCAGCGGTGTTAACAACAGTCCCTACTGCTTCTTCAATAGCAACACCAACAACCAATGTTGGAGATGTAGATATTGATGTATCAGGTGGATTGGATGACAATTATGATTTCCTATATGTAAAAGGAACATTGACCATCGGAAAAGCAACATTAACGGTAACTGGAGATGATCAAACAAAAGATTATGGAGATGCAAATCCTGCATTTACCATTTCATATTCTGGGTTTAAAAATTCAGAAACTTCAGCAGTGTTAACAACTGAACCTACCGGTTCTTCGATAGCAACACCAACAACCAATGTAGGAGATGTGGATATTGATGTCTCTAGTGGATTGGATGATAATTATGATTTCTTGTATGTAAAAGGAACCTTGACAATCGGAAAAGCAATATTGACGGTAACTGGAGATGATCAAACAAGAGATTATGGAGATGCAAATCCTTCATTTACAATTTCGTATAGTGGCTTTCAAAATGGAGATACCTCAGCAGATTTAACTACTGAACCTATTGCTTCTTCGATCGCAACTGCTACAACCAATGTTGGAGATGTAGATATTGATGTCTCTGGTGGATTGGATGATAATTATGATTTCCTATATGTAAAAGGAACCTTGACTATTGGAAAATCAACATTAACAGTAACTGGAGATGGTCAAACAAAATCCTATGGAGATGCGAATCCAACATTTACAATTTCGTATAGTGGCTTTAAAAATGGAGATACCTCAGCAGATTTAACAACTGAGCCTACAGGTTCTTCAATCGCAACGACAACAACCAATGTTGGAGATGTAGATATTGATGTATCAGGTGGATTGGATGATAATTATGATTTCCTATATGTAAAAGGAACACTTACCATCGGTAAAGCAACATTAACGGTAACTGG
>JAESTN010000071.1 GCA_016763595.1 Flavobacteriaceae bacterium
GAGAACTGGTAGATAAACAATGGAATGCATTACTTGCTTTTGAAGCAGAAATGATGAAAAATCGCGGAACTGAAGCCAAGATTCACGGATAATTTTGTATTTTGTTAATGCTATGGCTAAATATCAAATAAAAATTAACAAACCTTGTACTGAAGATTGGTATACAATGACTGATCTTGAAAAAGGGAAATTTTGTGATTCATGTAAAAAGCATGTACATGATTTTACACAATATTCTAACATCGAATTAGCACGTAAAATTAAGAAAGGAGATAAGATTTGTGGTAAATTTAAAAGAGAACAGATTAACACAAATTTATTTATTCCTGTAAGCTCAAAATTAAATAGATTTAGATATGTCTTCAGCTTTTCTGCAATTTTCTTTGCTACTCATACCCTGATCTCTCAAAACTCATCAAAAAAAGATAAAGTTGTACAAACCTCAATAAAAAGAAATTTTGACATAAAGCAAGTTTCAGACAGTATTAAAGTTAAAGGTAATATTGTCGATAATAATGGAGATATACTTCCTGGAGCTAGTATTTATTTAATACAAACTAATACTTATTATGAATCTGATTTTGATGGGAATTTCACTTTTCATATTGATAAAAAATTAATCAATAAACCTTTTTCGCTAGAAATTAATTTTGTTGGCTTTGTCATCAAAAATATTATTGTAAATAAGAATAATTATAATAGTTTGAAAATCATATTGGAAGAGGATAATATACTAATGGGAGAAGTTGTAATAATTACAACAAAAGAACCAACTCTTTTTCAATGGATTGGTAATCTTTTTAAGAAAAAAAAGAAACCTAAATGCAAAAATAGTTCTCATAAACACAAATCATAATAATGTTCTCTAAAGAAGAAGCTGCGCAACTGCGTAAAGAATTTTGGACTAGTTTTGGAAAGTCATTCCCTAGAAAATGGTTGTTATACAATACAAAAATTAAAGGTTTTGCTTTAAAATTTCAAGCAGACAGAAAAAATGCTTCTGTTTGTTTGGATATTGAACATGGAGATGAAATTGCTAATGAGTTGTTATATGACCAAATGCTGTCTTTACGCTCCATATTAGAAACAGAAATCCCAGAAATTATTTTTGATGCAGAATATGAATTAGAAAGCGGAAAAATAATCAAGAGAATTTACATTCCGTTTGACAAAAAGTTTAGCATCCATAACAAAAATACATGGAGAGATTGTTACGAGTTCTACATAGAAAACATGGAGAAACTTGAGTTATTTTTTTACGAATACGAAGACTTTATTAGACAGGCAATTAATTAACCTTCAACGTATACCCGAGTTAAGGATTGAAATGAAAATCCTTTTTATGTTCATTGAAGTGTTTTATGTTGCCGAGTCAACAGAAACATAAATTGTATCGAGAATAGGTGAAAAGTGTGTATCCTTTAACACTCAAGTTAAAACTCCATACCTGGCCCGAAAAGAAACACCCAAGCATTATTTAATAAACCGAATGCTCAAGGGGTAACTAGGCATTTCGTTATTACTTGCTTTTATCGCATTAATGATTGGAAAAATTAAATAGAAAATACCGATTACAATAAATCCAATAATTCCGAGGCCAAATATCAATACCGCCGGAACACAGATTAACATGTAGATAAACATCGAAATTCTAAAATTTAGAATTGCTTTCCCATGTTCATTCATTCCGTATACATCATCTCTTTTTAGAAGCCATAATATTAGCGGTACAATAAACCCTCCGATACCGGTTACAAAATCTAATAATTGACTTAAATGTGTGAGTACGAGTAACTGTTTATTTTCTTTCATGTGTCTTTCTTTAATATTTTTTTAACGGTCGCATGCTGTTCGCTATTCATCTTATTGGTAGATAAGAAGCTTTTTTGCATGCTCGGTTCATTTTATGGTGTTTTTAATTGAGTGCATCTATAGGACAACCAAAACTTGGTTTTGTTACAAAACATGTGTTTTCAAACTAATTTAACGGTGTATATTTGCACTATGATTCAAAACGATACCATTATTGCTTTAGCGACACCTTCTGGTGTTGGAGCTATTTCTGTGATTCGCCTTTCTGGTGATACATCTATTGAAATTACAGATGCTTTTTTTAAGTCTGTAAGAAAACATAAGTCGCTGAGCAACCAAAAAACACATACCATTCATTTAGGTCATATTGTTGATAATGGCGTTATTCTAGACGAAGTATTGGTTTCTATTTTTAAAAACCCGAAATCATATACCGGAGAAAATGTGGTAGAAATTTCCTGTCATGGTTCTGTTTTTATTCAGCAAGAAATCATTCAGTTATTTTTAAAAAATGGTTGTAGAATGGCTGATAATGGTGAGTTTACTATGCGTGCTTTCTTAAACGGAAAAATGGATTTAAGTCAGGCTGAAGCTGTGGCAGATGTGATTGCGTCAAACTCGGCTGCATCACACCAAATGGCAATTCAGCAAATGCGTGGTGGAATTACCAATGAATTGAAAGAATTGCGTGCACAGTTACTAGATTTTGCGGCATTAATTGAATTAGAATTAGATTTTTCTGGTGAAGATGTTGAATTTGCAGACCGTACAAAATTTAAAGAATTGGTAACGAAAATTATGTTTGTATTAAAGCGCTTAATTGATTCTTTTGCTTTTGGTAATGCTATGAAAAATGGAATTCCGGTTGCTATAATTGGAGAGCCAAATGTTGGGAAATCCACCTTATTAAACACACTTCTAAACGAAGAAAAAGCCATTGTTTCTGAGATTGCAGGTACCACAAGAGATGCTATTGAAGATGAACTCATTATTGAGGGTGTTGCCTTTCGATTTATTGACACCGCTGGTCTTCGTGAAACCAAAGATGTTATAGAAAGTATCGGAATTAAAAAAGCATACGAGAAAGCTGAAAATGCTCAGTTAATTATCTTTCTAATTGATTCTAATAAATTTGCTCATTCTAGTGAAGAGTTCTTACAAGAAATTGAAACGATTAAAGAACGTTTTCCAAACAAACGTTTGTTAGTAATTGCGAATAAAATTGACACTTTATCTTGTCATGATCAATCTATCTTAGAATCAGAAATTGAAAACTTAATTTTACTCTCTGCAAAACAAAAAATTGGCATTGATGCATTAAAATCTGAATTGACATCTTTGGTAAACACAGGGGCACTGAGTAATAACGAAACTATTGTCACCAACTCTCGTCATTTTGAAGCCTTAAATAACGCCTTAACGGCAATTACTTCTGTTCAAGAAGGAATTGATTTAGAAATTTCTACAGATTTATTCTCTATTGATATTCGTGAATGCTTGCGCTATTTAGGAAATATCACAGGTGAATATGATGTTGACAAGGATATTCTTGGGCATATTTTCGGGAATTTTTGTATTGGGAAATAGAATTGTTTTCCTTTAGTTGATGTTTCATTTTTGTTATATAAAAAATGTATTCTCTTTTTTTAAATAAACATTGATTCAAAATCCTTCATCAGGTGATTCTGGGCTTCTAGCATGTGCCTTTTGTGGATTTAAAATCAGGTAGGTTCCAATAGCTGTTAACGCTGCATACTTTCCATAATTGCCAATTTTATGCAAAGCATCCTTTCTTGTTATTATTTCTTTAAGGTGTTTTTTTCCCTTTTCCATCTCTTAATTGATTATGATTTTCTTACTCTTATTACCGAACTCTGAAAATACTTTTACGATATAAATTCCTTTTGATACATTTGACAAACGAATACTATTCTTCCCATTCCCTTTTGATGTTTTATCACATATTAAAGCTCCTAAAACAGTATATAATTTCACGGTAAAAGCTCCATTAAAGATTCCATTAACGATTAGTATGTTCCCCTCTTTCGTATAAATTTCAACATCTTTCATCTGCAAATCATCTACTGATAATGCTTTTTGTTTCGTATGTAAATAAAAGCGCCCTACTCCATCTAGTTTCTCTGTTGTTGTAACATCATAGCTTGTATTTAAATCCAATTCTGTAAGTACATTTAACTTTTTATCTTCAATAAACACTTCTATTCCTTCTGGTAAATGGGATGTGATTACCGAAAAATGCAGGTTTTTTCCTGATTTAGATACGACTCCTATAGGAATAATCATACTTTCATAATCTCTATTGGGCAATGATTGAATTGTGAAATTCTTTGTTATTTGATCATCTAATAAACGTGTGTAAATATCAAATACACCTCGACCAAAATTTTCTAAATCGTACCCAGGATCTAAACCAATAGTTGCATTCTCAAAATACTTGATATTTGTATCTAAAATAACTCCGTTTGAGGCAACTTTTAATTGGATGCTTGGTGTTACGTTTACTCTTGTTTTGTTAAAACCACCTCCTGATATTGGTTGAATTTTTCTTGCAGATTCTTTAAAAATAACATGAGAATTACCTGTGTTGGTTTTCATGAAAAAACCTTGCCCTGGTGCGAATGAACTTTGATCACTTACTAATGATTTCCCTACATATTTACTCTGCATAGTATCCCAAATATAAATTCCTACATTTGCCGGATTGAACTTACTTATATTGTCATTGATAAAATTATTCCCTGTATTTTCATTAAGGGGTAAAAAGGTTGTGTATGGATTGCCAACAGCATTCCATTTAGATCCTGTTACCGATTGTACAACATCCACTGTTTCTAAAGTTCCTGTAAATGTTACTGATCCGTTTGTAGCTCTTGAAATTGTGTAACTCTTTCCTTTTTCAAAAGTTAAAGCATCCCCTGCTAAATCTGTTGCTGTATAAAACACCCATTTTGTACCTGTTGCTCTACTATCATCATAATATCCTATGGCATATCTATTAGGTGTAACAGAAGTATTGGTTCTAATACCATTCTGTGCATTCTCTGCAAAATCTTTAATACTCTGGCCTTGAACAGGAGCCGAAACTATACTCCATTTATTCGCTAACAAACCACCTCTTTTATACATAACACTTCCAGTAGAAGTACCTTTTACAAATAGAGTACTACTGTTAGTAGCGTCAGATTCCATCGTTATAAATTCATTTGCATTTAAATCTCCTTCAACTATAACTGAGCCACTTGGTGAAATATTAAATGATGCCGAAGCTTCTATTGTTAAATTAGTCATCTGAACTGCTGACTTAATATCTGGAGTTCTTGCTACATTTGGTATCGTAACATTATAATTAGCTATTGGAACAACATTATTATTCCAATTCCCAACCACATTCCAAACAGAACTCACTGCTCCTGTCCATGTAGCACCATTCCTACCTATTGCTTTAACAGCAAAAGTATAAGTTCCTTTGTTAGAATCATTATTATTAATGGTAACGGTAGCTGTTTTTTTTCCTATTGAAGTTGCGGTTAATGTAAGTGTAAAAGTGCTGTTTGCTCCTGCTGCTATTATTGCTGGTAACGTAATATCACCTACAACAAAATCTGAGGTATCAGTTCCGCTACTGACAATACTACTTATAGTAAGCGTTGCAGTACCTGTATTTTGAATGGTATAGGTTTTACTCGTAGCTGTATTAATTGTGATATTACCAAAATCTGTATCATTTGTTAATGAAGGTGATAAAGCCCCGTAAACAATGTCAGTTGCATTACCTTGTGCCTTAATGTTCGCAAATGTACTCGGGTTTATAAACCCTTCAGAAATTGTAATATTACCAACGGTAACTTCTCTTACATTTACCTCACCTATGGTATATAAAACCTGAATGTTTCCTTGAGTTACTGAAGCACCACCACTATCAACACTAGACTTTTCTATACTTTGACACATCCCCAAAAAAGGAATGTAAAAAAAGCCTAAAACTAGTACTATTTTTTTCATAATTGTTTAGTTGTTAAACGTTCGAACTGCAAGTACAGAGAATAAGCTATTCTTGTTGTAGCTGACCGAAACATAACACTGCCTGCTCTAAAATCACCTATTTTAGCTGATGAAGCTGCTTCATCAATTTGCCCATCACAATCATCATCAACCCCATTACCAACAATTTCTGTTGCACCAGGGTTTAGGTTTGCATTTGCATCATTACAATCTGTGTTGTTAGAAACATAACCATTGGGTGCCAAATTTGAAACAATAGGCTTGTTAATGTCTCCATAGCCATCGCCATCTGCATCTTCGTAAAATAGTTTTCCTGTAGCTTGTGCAGCTATCCAAACGGCTTCTCCGTTCACAATTTGTAAAACTTGACCTACAGTACCACCTTTTGGCATGCCATTGTTTGCGGTTTCTGCCTGCAATGCATATGGCACAGAGGTAAAGCCTGTAGTACCGCTATCTATAAAACCTGCTCCTGTATTTATTTGTGTATTTAAAAAAGTCTCAATTCCCCAATTTATGGTAGCAAAAACACCACTATTTGGCGTTCCTTCTCCAATATTAATGATAATAACACCATTGATATCGGTAGTTGTTGTATGGTTTTCTTGGTACACATTGGTCTGGCTTGCACCTTGTAATAGCTGAAACTGAACTGTAATAGCTTTACTTACTACTTTGTTACCAGCAGCGTCTTTTATAACAGCCTTGTAATCAATGCCTTGTTGGGCGTAGAGGCTTACTGTAACTAATAAAAAGAAAAAATTTAGTAAAACGTTTTTCATACTATGAGTATTATTTGTTTTTTTAATGAGTTGCGTAAATAGTTAAATTGAGACATCACTAAAAAGCTTTAACGGCACGGACATAACCAGACTCAGACTTAGAGGAGTAGCGTTCAAAACCACTCACTTCCAGAATCCACGTCAAATAGGTACCGCCTTCTGAAGAACTCCAATAGAAGCCTTTAAGTGCCGAAAAACCAGAAACCTGTTCTAAAAGAGCTTTATTAGTATGCATCTTTTTTAATTCATTTATACTTGGTAAAAACCATTCAGGACCATATGTTCGAGCTGCTAGGGCTGCAGGTGCATTTGGGCAGTCATTTAAAATCGCATTCGTATTGGTAACACCAGCTCCTATTTCAGAACCTGTACCAACAACATCACCACTTCCATAGTAAAGTACATTTGGAACGCTTGGTAAATCTGTTGCACCACAACCCCATGTTACTTGGTTAGTATAATCTGACATAGTACATACCAAACCGTGGTTATTATCTGTTGAGTCTACCCAAAATACAACGCCTCCTGCTCTAAGTTGCCCTATAACTGCTTCATCAATTTGTCCATTACAATTATTATCGATCCCATCTCCAAAAATTTCAGCAATAGCTGGATTTAGGTTTTCATTTGTATCAACACAATCATTGGTTCCTAATAATTCAGATGCAATAAAACTATTTATGGGTCTTGTACAGGATACTACTGCATTTGAAAGTCCATACCTATCTCCATCTGCATCGATATACCAAAATTGATCTGTATTTATGGCTCCAGGATCTGTATCATCACAATCATTGATGCCTAATAATTCAGATACTAAAAAACCATTTATAGGTCTTGTGCAAGATACTACTGGAATTGAAAGCCCATATTTATCTGCATCTACATCTATATACCAGGTTTGATCTACATTCAACACAAGAGGATCTGTATCATCACAATCTTCGAGACCTAATGGTGAAATTTCGCTTAGCAGCATCCCATTAGTAGGCCTTGTACAAGATATTTCTCGACTATAATATAAATCACCATCAAAATCTATATACCATGTTTGGCCTGGATACTCATTAACATCTGTATCTTCACAATCACTGATTCCTAACAATTCAGAAGCTAAAAAACCATTGATAGGTCTTGTACAAGATACTACTGTTGAAAGTCCATACCTATCTTCATCTGCATCGATATACCAAACTATTTCTGGGTTTATGTTTGCATCTGTATCTTCACAATCATTGATGCCTAATAATTCAGAAGCCAAAAAACCATTGATAGGTCTTGTACAAGATACTAGTGGACCTGAAAGCCCATACCTATCTCCATCTGCATCGATATACCAAACTATTTCTGGATTTATGTTTGCATCTGTATCTTCACAATCATTGATTCCTAACAATTCAGAAGCTAAAAAACCATTGATAGGTCGAAAACAAGAAACTATTGCATTTGAAAGTCCATACCTATCTGCATCCGCATCTATATACCAGGTTTGGTTTGGATACTCATTAGCATCTGCATCATAACAATCATTGATACCTAATAATTCAGAAGCTAAAAAACCATTGACAGGTCTTAAACAAGATACTACTGCGACTGAAAGCCCGTATTTATCTCCATCTGAATCTATATACCAGGTTTGATTTGTATTCAACACAATAGGATCTGTATCATCACAATCATTAATACCTACTAATTCAGATAATAAAAAACCATCGGTAGGTCGAGAACAAGATACTACTGCTGTTGAAACCCCGTAATTATCTGCATCTGCATCTATATACCAAACTGTTTCTGGGTTTATGCTTGCATCTGCGTCATCACAATCTGTTTTATTACTTACATAGCCACTACTTGCAAAAACTGAAATAATTGGCGCTTTTACATCTCCATACCCATCTCCATCTACATCTCGGTAAAGTAGTGTTCCAAAATAGGTGGCATCTGCCCAAACAGCAGCTCCGCTACTAATTTGTAAAACTTGGCCTTCTGTGCCACCTGTTGGTATACCGTTGTTTGCAGTTTCTACCTGCAAAGCAAACGGTACAGGCTTAAAGCCAGTAGTACCGATATCTACAAGACCTGTTCCTGTATCTATCTGTGTATTAAAAAAAGTCTCAACTCCCCAGTCTACCGTAGTAAAATCTCCACTATTTGGTGTTCCTTTTCCTATATTAATACTAATTATACCATTCGCATCGGTAGTTGTTGTATGGGTTTCTTGATACACATTGGTCTGGCTTGCCCCTTGTAATATCTGAAACTGAACGGTAATAGCCTGCATTGATAAAACAGCACCACCCGCATCTTTAATTACAGCTTTGTAATTAATACCCTGTTGGGCATACAACCCTACTGTAATTAATAAAAAGAAAACCTTTAGTAAAACGTTTTTCATACTATGCGTGTTATTTATTTGTAAATGAGCCGCTAAAGCAGCATTTATAAAATACTTCTTCTTCTAGTTATCTTCATTAGACCAATTCGTTAATTATTAGTCAAAAACACTCGAACTGGACGTATAAAAATTTCTTCATCTTTGACCCTTTCCGTCTTAAACGTAGTAGGTCCGAAATACTGTGCCCATGCTTTATCAGCATTGACCTCTGAAGAACTCCAGTAGTATGCCTGCTTAAAATTATTAAAACCAGATACCGATTCTAAAATGTCTTTCTGAATATATAGTTGATTTAACTCGTTTTTAGAGGGTAAAAACCAATCGGTATAACCACCTGCATTGTGGTATTCCCGTGCACTTTTTGCAGCAAAATTACCATTATTATAACTACCTATTCTTAGCTCTTCAATTATCTTGTCAGTATTCGTTTTACCAGTCCCCATAAGAGTACTTGTTCCATTAACATAATGATTAAATTTAAAAAAAGCGATAAGCGTATATTTATTCTGCCATATCTGTGTCCATCCTTCATCAGATAAAGAAGAGACCAATGCATATTGGCTTTGCCCAGGAGGACTTACATAAAACACAACACCGCCTTCTCTACGCTGTCCTACTTGTGTTTCGTCAATTTGGCCATTACAATTATTGTCTATGCCATCACCATAAATTTCAATGAAATCACTATTTATTTTGGCTATATCTGTATCATCACAATCATTAGTTCCTAATAATTCTGAGTATAAAAAACCATTGGCAGGTCTTGTACAAGACTCAACCTTAGAGTTGTCAAGACCATATCTATCACCATCTGCATCTATATACCAGATTTGATCCTGATTCGTAACTATTGGATCTGTAGGGCCACAATCACTGGTCCCTAAAGGTGAAATCTCGCTTATTAGCCAGCCATTAATAGGCCTAGTACAAGATATTTCGGGGGTATAATAAGAATCTCCATCTGCATCTATATACCAGGTTTGGCCTGGATACTCATTTGCATCTGCATCATAACAATCATTGATGCCTAATAATTCAGAAGCTAAAAAACAATTTACGGGCCGAAAACAAGATACTACGCTTGAAAGCCCATATTGATCTCCATCTGCATCTATATACCAAACTGTTTCTGGATTTATGTATGCAAATACATCATTACAATCATTGATGCCTAATAATTCAGATACTAAAAAACCATTTACGGGCCGAAAACAAGATACTACGCTTGAAAGCCCATATTGATCTCCATCTGCATCTATA
>JAESTN010000072.1 GCA_016763595.1 Flavobacteriaceae bacterium
ATTAAAATCAATCCCGCTAAGGTTGATGTTTGAAAACCAACACCTACAAAAGGAATGCGAATCCATCTACTTGCATTTGCACCTCCAATAGTATCACCTTGAGATAAGGTATACATCAATAAAAGTATTACTACGGGCAACATTAATACAGAACCTCCACTAAAGTATCTGTATGGAATTTTATGAACACCGTAGATAATTACAAAACCCATAATTAATAAAATCATGTGTTTGATTAAATACCCAAAAGTTGACCCAGAACCTACAACATATACCAAATTAGTACTCGCACTATATACTGGCATAAACGAAAAAATTGCCAATACAGCGACTATAGACCAAATTGTTCTATCTCCTTTGATATGTTTTAATAGGTTATTCATATATCAACTTATAAAATTGATCTTACTGCTTTCTTAAATTGTCTTCCTCTGTCTTCGTAATTATCGAATAGATCAAAACTTGCACATGCTGGTGATAACAATACGTTATCTCCTTTTGATGCTAATTTCGCCGAGACTTTAACTGCTTCTTCTGCTCCTGCTGTTTCAACAATAATATCTACAACATTTCCGAATGTTTCTTGAATTTTTTTATTATCAACTCCTAAACAAACAATTGCCTTCACTTTTTCTCTCACCAATGGCAATAAATCATGATAATCGTTTCCTTTATCAACTCCGCCAACGATCCAAACCGTTGGGTGATCCATACATTCTAATGCATAAAATGTGGCATTCACATTTGTTGCTTTAGAATCGTTGATATACTGTACATCTCTTACTTTTTGAACTTCTTCTAAACGATGTTCTGCTCCTTCAAAACTTGATAAGCTTTCTTTAATGGTTTGCTTTCTTACTTTTAGCAATTGAGCAGTCATAGCCGAAGCCATAGCATTTTTTACATTATGTTTCCCTTTTAGCATTAGGTTTGATAGTGGCATAGTGAATTCTTCTGTATTTATTTTCGTTATTATTTTATTGTCTCTTAAGAAAGCTCCAAATTCTAATTCTCTTTCTATTGAAAAAGGAATTAATTGTGCTTTTGTTTTATTTTCTTTTAACCATTTGTTAGATGCTTTATCTTCTGCATCATAAATCAAATAATCTTTTTCTGTTTGATTCTTTGTTATTCTAAATTTTGACGCTATATATTTATTAAAATCATATTCATATCTATCTAGGTGATCTGGCGTAATATTGGTAATAATTGCTATATGTGGCGCAAAATCTTCAATTCCATCTAGCTGAAAACTACTCAACTCCAGCACATAAGAACCATAATTTTGTTCAGCAACTTGCTTCGCAAAACTATCTCCAATATTCCCTGCAATTCCAACAATTAACCCAGCTTTCTTTAATACATGATGCGTTAATAATGTTGTTGTTGTTTTTCCATTAGTCCCTGTTACCCCTACGATTGTAGCTTTTGTAAATTGACTTGCAAATTCAATTTCTGAAAACACAGGAATTTGCTTTTTTATCAATTGCTGAACCAATGCTACACTGTCTGGTATACCTGGACTTTTCATTACCAAATCTGCATTTAAAATCTTGGATTCTGTATGTTGACCCTCTTCAAATGCGATCTCATTTTGTAAAAGAACTTCTTTATATTTCTGAGCAATTGTTCCTTTGTCAGAAACAAAAACGTCAAACTCTTTTTGTTTTGCAAGAATTGCTGTCCCCACTCCGCTTTCTCCACCTCCTAAAACAACGATTCTTTTCATTTATCTTAACTTCAACGTTGCAATTGTAAACACGGCTAATAAGATTCCTACAATCCAAAAACGAGTTACAATTTTACTTTCATGATACCCTGATTTCTGATAATGATGATGCAATGGAGCCATTTTAAATATGCGCCTTCCAATACCAAATTTTTTCCTGGTATACTTAAAATACCCCACTTGTAATATCACTGACACATTTTCTACAACGAAAATTCCAGCCAAGAAAACCAACAACAATTCTTTACGAATTGCAATCGCTATCACTGCTATAATTCCTCCAATAGTTAAACTACCAGTATCTCCCATAAAAACTTGAGCTGGGTATGTATTGTACCATAAAAACCCTATTAATGCTCCTGCAAAGGCCAGGATAAACACGGTCATTTCTCCAGAATTTGGTATATACATTACATCTAAATAATCCGCAAAAATGATATTACCAGACACCCAAGCAAACACAGCTAATGTAATTACAATAATGGCAGACGAACCAGCTGCTAAACCATCTATTCCATCGGTTAGATTCGCTCCATTAGAAACTCCTGTAACAATAAACACCACAACAAATATGAAAATGATCCATGCATAGTTTTCATAGCCTTCACCCAAAAAACTCAACGGTTTAGAGTAATCTAATTCGTTGTCTTTTAAAAACGGAATGGTCGTTTTTGTTGACTTATGTGCATCTCCAAAAACTTGTTTTCTTCCATTTTGCTGAATCACCTGTTGCTCAACTGGCAATTGTTCTTTAATAGTAACATCTGGGTGAAAATAAAGCATTGAACCAACGATTAACCCCAAACCAACTTGACCTAGTACTTTAAATTTACCACTTAAACCACCTTTGTCTTTTTTGAACACTTTAATATAATCGTCTACAAAACCAATAAAACCCATCCAAATTGTAGTTATGATAAGAATTACCACATAAATATTATCAAGTTTAGCTAATAATAACACCGGAATTAAGGTTGCAAGAATGATAATGATTCCGCCCATTGTTGGCGTTCCAGATTTTTGAGCTTGCCCTTCTAATCCTAAATCTCTAACTGTTTCTCCAACTTGTTGATTTCTTAAGAAATTGATAATTCTCTTTCCAAAAATTGTTGAGAACAACAATGAAAAGATAAATGCTAAGGCTGCACGAAATGTTATAAACTGAAACACACTTGCTCCAGTTAAATTGAATTGATTCTCTAAGTATTCGAATAAATAATACAGCATTCTTATTTATTTAATTGATTAAAACATTCTTTTACTACTTCTAAATCATCAAAATGAAAACGCTCTCCATTTATCTCTTGATAATCTTCGTGTCCTTTTCCCGCAATCAAAACAATGTCTCCAGCCTCTGAAAACTTACATGCGGTTTTAATTGCCTGTTTTCTATCTACTACAGATAGTGTTTTTGCAATATTTTCTTTTGCTACTCCTAATTCCATTTCATCAATAATAGTCTGAGCATCTTCAGTTCTTGGATTGTCTGACGTAAAAATTGCTTGATTACTTAATTGAGAGGCAATCATTGCCATCTTTGGCCTTTTTGTTTTATCTCTGTCTCCACCACAGCCAACTACAGTGATTACTTTTTCTTTTCCTGTTTTAATATCAGAAATGGTCTCTAACACATTCTTTAATGCATCAGGCGTATGTGCATAATCTATAATTGCAGTAATCCCTTTTTTTGAAACGATGTATTGAAACCTTCCACTAACACTGTCCAACTCACTAACCAGTCTAAGGATTTCCATTTTTTCCAAACCACATAATTCTGCAGTTGCAACAATGGCTACTAAATTATACGCATTAAAAGTTCCTATTAGCTTTGTCCAAATTTCAATTCCATCAACAACCAATAAGGTTCCTGACATTCTTTTCTCAAGCACTTTCCCTTTAAAATCTGCAATGGTTTTTAATGCATATGTTCTTTTTATTGCTTTGGTATTTTGCAACATGATACTTCCGTTTTTATCATCAATATTGACCAATGCAAAAGCATTTTTTGGCAACAAATCAAAAAATGATTTCTTCACATCTCTGTATTCTGCAAATGAATTATGATAATCTAAATGATCATGAGAAAGGTTTGTGAAAATTCCGCCTTCAAATTGCAAACCATGTGTGCGTTTTTGATGAATTCCATGAGAACTCACTTCCATAAAACAATAGTCAACTCCAGCATCAACCATATTTGCTAAATATGAATTGATAGTTATTGAATCTGGTGTTGTATGAGTTGTTTTAAACTCTTTATCATCCACCAATATTTTTACAGTTGAAAGCAACCCAACTTTGAATCCAGCATTTTTAAAAAGTTGATATAATAATGTTGCAATTGTAGTTTTACCATTGGTACCAGTAACTCCAATTAATTTCAAAGCTGATGAAGGATTTCCAAAATAATTTGAAGCAATAATTGCCAAAGCACTATCAGAATCAGCAACCTTTATATACGTCACCCCTTCAATAATTTCCTTTGGGAATATTTCGCACACAATTACTTTCGCACCTAACTCGATTACGGTAGGAATAAACAAGTGACCATCTACTGTTACTCCTTTTTGAGCCAGAAATAAATCGTTTTCGGCAATCTTTCTAGAATCAAATTGCACAGAATTAATGATTACATCTGTAGAACCAACTACCTCATCAATCGAAACCTTAACTAATATGTCTTTTAAATTTTTCAATAGTACTTATGATAAATTCAATAGAATTGTATCTCCTTTATTAAATTTTACTCCTTTATTTTTTGATTGCCTTGTCACCTTACCTGATCCATTAAATTTCACAATAAAACCTAAATTTTCTAGTAATGCTACAGCATCCATTCCTGACATCCCTTTTACATTAGGAACAACTTTATGTTCTTTTTGCAAATTTGTATAATACTCTTGATATTTCGCATCCATTCCTGGTCCAGAATATTCTTCCGTCACATTATTAATCTCAAAAGGTGTTGTTGAATAAATTTTTTGCGCAATTTCTTTAAACACAGGAGCTGCAACTGTTGCTCCGTAATACCCTTTCTTTTTGTTCGGTTCGTGAATCACTACAATGCAAGAATACCTAGGCTTATCTGCAGGAAAGAATCCAGCAAAAGAAGCCACATATAACGTATTCGAATAATGGCCTTTTATATATTTTCCTTCTTTATCTCTCTTTCCATCTATCCATTTTTTAGCAGTACCTGTTTTACCAGCCAAAGAAAAATTAGGTGAATAAATATTACTTGCTGTCCCTCTCTTAACAACATTTTCCATTACTTTTCTTACTTTATTTATAGTTTCTTGACTTGCAATCCTCTTTTTCAAGACGACTTTATTAAAGACTTTTTCAGTTTTATTCTGCACTCTTAATTCTTTAATAAACCTCGGTTTCACCATCTCTCCATCATTCGCTACAGCATTATAAAAAGTCAACATCTGCAAAGGTGTAATAGAAACTCCATAACCCCAAGCCATCCACTCGAGTGAGATTTTATTCCATGGGTTTCTTTTGTTTCCGGGATACGGGATAAAAGGCTTTCCTTCACCTTGAATTTGAAGCCCCAGTTTCTTATCCAGTCCAAAAGATTTCATTTTATTTATAAACTTCTCAGGTTTATCATCGTAGTGTTTCTTAATCAACTTTACAATTCCTACATTCGATGAAACTTCAAAAACTCTTGCTGCAGATATCTTTCCATATCCACCTCTATGAGAATCCTCTACCTTACTCCCATGCAACCAAATAATTCCTTTTTCTGTATCTACAACAGTAGAAGTATCAATTACTTTATCATCCAACGCGGCCATTAAACTTGCCAACTTAAATGTTGAACCTGGCTCATGTGATTCCCAAACTGCGTAATTTCTTTTTTCGTAATACTTCCCTTTTGATGTTCTACCCAAATTAGAAATAGCTTTTATTTCACCTGTTGCAGTTTCCATTACAACAGCACAACCATGTTCAGCTTCAAAATATTCCATTTGCCTTAACAAAGCGTGATGCGTTATATCTTGAATATTTACATCTATCGTGGTTATCACATCTCTACCATCTATTGGCTCTTTTTCATTTACATCATTAATTGGCTTCCATTGCCCTTTTGCAATTTTCTGTTTTAATCTCCAGCCATTCTCACCTTCTAAATACTCTGCAAAAGCGCCTTCTATTCCTGCACCACCTCTATGATCATTATAGCCAATAGTCCTCTCTGCAATTTTCCCAATCGGTCTTACACGCACTGTTTTTTGCTCAGTAATAAATCCTCCTTTATACGGACCTAACTTAAAAATTGGAAACTTTTTGATTTTCATATAATCATTGTATCCCAAATTTCTTGTAATCAATAAATAGCGGTTTTTTCTTTTACGAGCTGTTCTTAGCTTTCCTTGATAATACGAAGACGGTTTCCCTAACAATTCTGATAACGAATTAGAAAGTGCTTTTACGTTCTTTTCAAAGACATTACTTTTCACAGCAACTAAGTCCATCCGAATGGTGTACTTATACATCGAAGTAGCTAACAAATTTCCATCTGCGGCATATATATTCCCTCTATTAGAAAATATCGTGTCGTTTTTAATAGTGTTCTCTACCGAGAGTTTTCGGTATTTATCACCTTGTACATATTGGATGTTTATAACTCTACCAATAATCACAATAAAAAAAAGCGTCATTAAAGCAGTGACTATATATAGTTTGTTTAATATGCTCTTTTTGATAGTTGCCAAGGTTAATTCTTTTTTCTGATGATTCTAATTTTCTGTGGTGATGTCTGTGAAGGCTGTATCCCTCTTAGTTTTACCTTCTGTCGGATGTTTGATTCCATTTTCATTCTCATTAATATGGTACCGGTATCGACATACTCAGCTCTTAATTCTCTTTGCTTTTTATTTAGCTCAGCAATTTTTATGACTTTTCTATCTGCATTGTGTGCACTAGAAATCATAAATAGCAACAATGCAACAACAAAGATAATAATGCGCCAATTCTTAAAAGAAGAAGCATCGGTTAGAAAACTCCCTCTTAATAAATCATACACACTTCTCTTTACTTTGTTCATTACTTTAAGGTTGCTATTCTTAATTTAGCACTGCGAGCCCTGTTGTTTTCCTTAATTTCAACTTGGGTAGGCACTATTAATTTTCCAACTTTTTTCAACGGTTCATTTGTATTACCATAAAAATCTTTATCGGGCTCGCTACTAAATAATCCTGTTCTAATAAATCTCTTCGCCAATCTATCTTCTAAAGAATGGTAAGAGATGATACTTAATCTCCCTTCTTTGGTTAACAAATTTGGAATTTGATTTAAAAACTCTTTTAATACTTCCAACTCTTGATTTACTTCTATTCGAATAGCTTGATAAATCTGAGCTAAAATTTTATGCTCTTTTGCTTTAGGCAAATGTCTTTTCAATACTTCTTTTAATTGAAAACTTGTTTCAATTTCTGATTCTTGTCTTGCTTCTACAATTGTTTTCGCTAAGGCTCTTGCACTTCTTAATTCCCCATACAAAAACACAATATCCGCCAACTTTTCTTCAGAATATTTGGCTATAATATCTTTTGCAGACAATTTAGACTTCTGATCCATTCTCATATCTAAGTCTGCATCAAACCGAGTAGAAAACCCTCTTTCTGCTGCATCAAACTGATGAGATGAAACTCCTAAATCAGCTAAAATCCCATCTACTTTCTGTACTCTGTAAAATTTCAAAAAACGCGTGACGTGTCTAAAGTTTTCTGCAATCAACACAAAACGCTCGTCATCAATTTTATTACTCTGTGCATCTGGATCTTGATCAAAAGCAAACAATCTACCATCTTTACCCAAACGGCTCAATATCTCTCTTGAATGACCTCCACCACCAAACGTCACGTCAACATAAATTCCATTCTCTTTAATATTTAAAGCATCTACGCTTTCTTTTAATAAAACTGGATTATGATACTTCATCTTCATCTGTATTTCCCATTACTTCTTCAGCCAAATCCGCAAAATCTATTGTTGCGTCATCAATCGCATTCTCATACCTGTCTTTATCCCAGATTTCAATAATGTTCACCGCCGAAGACAAGACAACTTGTTTTTCTACACCTGCAAACTGACATAAATCTTTTGGAATCAATAACCTTCCAGAAGCATCCAATTCAACAACTTTCACACCTGCTGTAAACCTTCTAATAAAGTCATTATTCTTCTTAACAAATCGATTTAATTTATTGATCTTCTCCATCATTAAATTCCACTCTCGCATAGGATATAACTCTAAACAAGGCTGAAAAACCGCTCTTTTCACGACAAAACCCTCAGACACAACAGGCAACAACTGCTTCTTAAGAGCGGATGAAAACATCACTCTTCCTTTAGCATCAGCCTTACATTCATATGTTCCGATTAAGTTTGTCAAAATTCTTTATACTTGTCGTTAAGGTTTTCAAAAATATAAATTTTTTACCACTTTCTACCACTTTTTACCACTTACTTGAAAAAAAAGCAAATTCGATCTAAAATATTGACACTGATATAGATATATTTAGATTTGAGTTGAAAACATTAAAGGCGGCTATGTGCTAAAAAAAAACTACATTTGCCATTGAGTCAAA
>JAESTN010000073.1 GCA_016763595.1 Flavobacteriaceae bacterium
AGTTTTTGAACCTTCACATAATCATTTACCAATGCTGCTTTATGTGTTAAAGTTCTATCCTTCATGTAAATGATTTTATACATTTTCTCACCTTGTTGAGTCTCGTCATAATAAGGCTCTGTAATTTCTCCTTTTTTAGTATTAATCACTCGTGCATATAAAGAAGGATCCATTCTGGTTAAATCAAAACGTGTTTCATTTGTCAATGGATTAACAACTAAACCATTATTGCTTTTTGTCTCTTTATCTTCAGAATACTTTTTCACTGCTTCAGCAAACGTTATTTTGCCAAAAAGAATATCTCCTCTAATATCAGAAATTTTCTTTTTAGCTTCTTCTAATTTAGAATTTAAAATTTCTGGTTGCATTAAAATATGAGATACAACTCTTGATTTTCCTTTTACAGCATGTAATTGAACAATATGATATCCAAAATCCGTTTCAAAAGGGTCAGAAACCTGTCCAACATCTAAAGAAAATGCGACTTCTTTAAACTCTTTAATAAATTGTGTTTCTTTAGAAATTGTCCCTAAATTTCCGCCATTTTGAGTAACCGTAGGGTCGTCAGAATTTAAAATCGCTTTCATTTTAAAACTAGCCCCTTCTTCTATATCTTTTTTAATCGCTTCAAGCTTCTTTAATATTCTTTCTTTTTCTTCTTTTGTAGGTTTGGCATACAAAACAATTTGAGCCATTTCTATTTCCGCCTGAAATTCTGGTAATTGATCTGTATCTTTTAAACTATTAAAGTAAATTCGTACTTCTTCAGGTGTAATATCAATTCCCTCATTAATTTTTTCTTGTTCCTTTCTAACTAAGATATTTTCTTTTTCAACTAAGAATAGTTCTTTTCTCAAATCATCTTCATCATTAAAGCCATACGTTTCAACTACTTTCTCAATGCTCCCAAATTGCTGTACAAAATAGGCTACATTTCTATTTACATTTGAAGTCACTTCTGATTCAGTTACTAAAACACTATCAATTACGGCATGATGTGACAATAATTTCTGTAGCATTAATTGCTCTAACATTTCGCAATCAGAAATTTTAATTTTTCCTTCGCTACGTTGTTCTATATCCAATTTGAATTTCGCGATATCCGAACTTAAAACAACATTTTTTCCAACAACTACATCTACTCCATCAATCTTCCTCATTTGAGCACTCATTGTTAATGTAAACAACGTTAAAATGAAAATTAGTCCTGAGGAATTTTTAATACTCTTTAAAGTTTTTGTTCTGTATTGCATCGTTAATTAACGTTTTTTCTATATCTCTAATTAATTCTAGTTTTCTTTTATGTAAAATCATCTGTTTTATCGTTGGAGTGATATAGTTTAAAGGTGCTATATCGTTCCGAATTAAAACATTTTTTACAGCCACCAAATATAGCCCTAAAGAATCTTCTTTTTGTATGAATTTTGATTTTTTTAACAATAATTCCTTCGGATTCTCTCTAAATTTTGGAATTTTTAACAAAACGTCTTCTACTTTAATCCAAGTTGAATCATTTAAGTTTATTGCTTTGAAATTTAACTCTTGATTTTCTAATGAAATTAAGTCTTTATATTTGTTTGATTTAAACTGTTTTATTATTTCTTTTTTGTCTAAAATATCTTTTCCAAAATGCAAATATTTAATCTTAATGAGCTCTTCATTTAATCTAAAATTCTTCCTATTTAAACGATAATAACTAGCAATTTCATCGACTGTAATAGCCGTATCTAATTGCTGTTTAATAAGCCGTTCTTTATACCCATTAACTAATAGGCTATTCTTATAATCTTGGACTAATTGGGTATAACTATCATTTTCTGCTCTTGATAAGTTTTCTTCTGCTCTTTTTCTTAATATTTCTTGAGTAGCCCAATTCTTAATGATACTTTTTACAACTAGCAAACTATCTTTACCAGATATGTTTTTAGGAATTAACTTTACAATATCTTTTTTATATAAAAACAGATTATGAACCTTCGCTATTGGTTTTTCTACTTTAGTACTCTTCTTTTCCAAATCAAAAAACTGACAGGAAACAAAAGTTAAAAACAAACATATATACAAAAGTCTTTTAATCATGTTCTTTGTAGTATCTCACTAATTTATTAAGAATTCTATTTCTTACTTTTACCTTGTATTTCTCTTTTAATTCTTTTAGTAAATTTTCTTCTAAATAGTCTTGATAATCGCTCATTACTAAACCCCTATTTTTAGATAATTCCTTAAAGGTATACTTTGTTTTATGAGCATCAAAATAAGATTGTAGTCCGCCTTTATCATTTGCTGCTTTATCCCAAACTTTATGTTGCATTAAATCAAACACGACTAAACCTTCTTTGTATTCTTGTAATGTTCTTGCAAATTCAGGTTCTGTATGTCTTAAATTCTCTTTAAAGTAGTTTAACACTTCTTGGTCTATAAACTCTTCAAACAGTACATCAACTGGCTTGTGTCTTCTGTTTCGTATATAGTCGTAAAAAACATTTTGCTCAATATTTTTCTTATTGATAGTCAGTATTGTTTTACGAAGTGAATCTCGGTTTTTTGCTCTGATGTTTTTGTTCTCAAAAACTTTTTTAGAGTGGGTATTAATTATGATTTTGTATTTCTTTTTCAATTTATGCAACACTACTAAATCAGACATTCTTGCACCACCACTAGCTCTTACCTTTCCTCTAAGTTCAACCTTCATTTCATTAAAAGATTTCACTGGATATTTTTTAAGAAGCTTTACTATATGCCAGCCAAAATGTGTTGGAAAAGGAGTTGTTAATTCATTTTTATTTTTTAGTTCAAACGATTTATCTTCAAATATTTTCAACATTCTTCCAACTCCAAATTTCGGCAATCTCCCCCCATTAGAAACGGTACTTTTATCATTTGAATATTTTAAAACTAACGTATTAAAATCCGCTCCATTCAATAAACTCGAATAAATACTGTCAATTTTCTGCTTTCCTTTTATTGATTTATCTGTAATTAAAATATGTGCAACTTCAATTTCTCCTTCTGACAATCGCAAATCATTTACTTTTACAAAATGATACCCAAAACGAGTTCTAAATGGTTTAGAAACTTCACCGACCTTGGTGTTATAAACAGCATTTTCAAATTGATAGACCATTTTAAATGCCGTAAAGTACCCTAAATTTCCGAAATTACTTTTTACAGATTGATCATCTGAATATTTAAGAGCAACTTTAGAAAATG